>DASQFA010000794.1:0-4942 GCA_035633375.1 Rubrivivax sp. | reverse complement strand
AGGATGGACAGATCGTGGTCGCGCAGACGGCGGCCATCCTGCATCACCTCGGGCCGGCGCTGAAACTGGTCGCGCGCAGCGAGCGCGCGAGGCTATGGACGCTGCAGATCCAGCTGACCATCGCCGACATGGTGACGGAGGTGCACGACACGCACCATCCGTTGGGCACCGGCCTGTACTACGACGAGCAGAAGCCCGAGGCCCTGCGTCGCGCGGCAGGGTTCTGCCGCGAGCGCATGCCCCGGTACCTGCAATGGTTCGAGGGCATCGTGCGGGCCAACCCGGCCGGGCCGCGGCATCTGGTCGGTGGCAAGCTGAGCTACGTCGATCTGTCCTTGTTTCAGCTGGTCGAGGGCCTGCGCTATGCCTTCCCCAGGGCAGCCGATGCATGCCTGTCCAGCACCCCCGGCTTGTTGCAGTTGCACGCGCGCGTGGCCGCATTGCCCAAGGTGGCCGCATACCTGCGCAGCGAGCGGCGCATCGCCTTCAACGAGCAAGGCATCTTCCGCCGCTATCCCGAGCTGGACTTGCCGTAGCGCGGCTCGGCGCAGCCACGCAGGCAGTCGCGATGCGGTTGCGCTGCACCCGTGCCTGCCCGTTGTGGCGGGGGGAGGCTTCATCGAGCCCATGGTCAATGTCCGGATCGAGCTGACTGGCAGTCGGACCGGTGTCGGGGCAAAGCGGCTGTCCACGGGAGTCCGCTATCTCGCCCGAAGATCGGTGCGTCGCGCCGGGCGGCACCCGCCGTGAGGCATGGCTCGATTCTCGTTCAGGCCGACGCCACAGCCCCGGCCCGGCTGGCGGCGGTGGCGTCGGTGCGCAGGCAGCGCGCACCATGCTCGGGGCTGAGCATCACCATCTCGGGGGGTGTGCTGCGGCAGGTCTCGGCGACAAAGCTGCAGCGCTCGGCAAAGGCGCAGCCCGGCGGCAGTGCCGCCAGGTCGGGTGGCGCGCCGGCAATCGTCTCCAGCCGCGAACCCTTGGCCAACGCGCCATGCGCACGGCTCTTCAGCAGCGCCATGGTGTAGGGGTGGCGCGGCTCGCGGATCAGGGTGCGCGCCGAGCCGACTTCGACGATGCGCCCGGCGTACATCACGGCGATTCGGTCGGCCACCTCCAGCGCCGCGCCGATGTCGTGCGTGACGAAGATCACCGACAAGCCCATTTCGCGCTGCAGCTCGCGCAGCAGCAGCAGGATCTGGATCTGCACGGTGGCATCCAGCGCGGTGGTTGGCTCGTCGGCCAGCAGCAGTTGCGGCTTGCAGGCCAGGGCCAGCGCGATCATCGCGCGCTGGCGCATGCCGCCGCTCATCTCGTGCGGGTAGGCCGCCAGCCGACGCTCGGGGCTGGGGATGCGAACGCGCTCGAACAGTTGCAGCGCGCGCTGGCGCGCCGCGTCGGCGCTCACCGGTTCATGGCGGCGGATGCTCTCGACGATCTGCGCGCCCACGCTGTACACCGGGTCGAGCGCGAGCAGCGGCTCCTGGAAGATCATCGCCGCCACCTTGCCGCGGTAGGCGGCCAGCGCCGCCGGCGACAGCGCCAGCACGTCCTGCCCGCCGACGAACAGCTGCCCGCCGATCTGCGTGCGCCTTGGTGAGTGCAGGCGCAGCAGCGAACGCAGCGTGACACTCTTGCCCGAGCCCGATTCGCCGATCAGTGCCACCACTTCGCCACGCTGCACCTGCAGGTCGACACCGCCCACCGCCTTCACCGGCTTGCGCCCGCCGGTGAAGGTGACCGTGAGCTGGCGGATGTCGACGAAAGGCTCGGCGCCCGGACTCACGCCGCGTCCTTCAGCGCCGCTGGCGCCTGGCTGTGCCCGCTGCCCGGCTCGTGCATCAGGCAGGCCACCGGGTGGCCGCTGGCGCCCCCCATCAGCACCGGCACGCGCTGGCTGCACACCGGCTGCACATGCGGGCAGCGCGTGTGGAAGCGGCAGCCCGGCGGCGGGTTGATGGGGTTGGGCGGGTCGCCGGCGAGCGGCGGCTTCTCGGTGCGGTGATCCGGGTCCATCGACGGGATGCTGCCCAGCAGCGCGCGTGTGTAGGGGTGGCGCGGGTCTTCGAACAGCGCCTCGCTGGCGCCGATCTCCACCACCTGGCCGAGGTACATGACCATCACCCGGTCGGAGATGAAACGCACCACGTTCAGGTCGTGGCTGATGAAGATGTAGGTCAGGCCGAACTCGTCCTTCAGGTCGAGCAGCAGGTTCAGCACCTGCGCTTCCACCGATTTGTCCAGCGCCGACACGGCCTCGTCCAGGATGATCAGCCGCGGCTGCAGCGCCAGCGCGCGCGCGATGTTGACGCGCTGGCGCTGCCCGCCCGACAGCTCGTGCGGGTAGCGCTCGGCAAAGCGCTGCGGCGACAGGCCCACGCGCTGCAGCAGGTCGCGCGCGCGCTCCACGGCTTCGGTGTGGCCCACGCCGTGCACCTGCGGCGCGAAGGCGATGCTGTCCTCGATGGTCAGGCGCGGGTTGAGCGACGCATAGCTGTCCTGGAACACCATCTGCGCCTGGCGGCGGTAGTCCTTCAGGCCGAGCTCGCTGCCACCCACCGCGCGCGCATCGAAGATGATGTCGCCCTGGTCGGGCGCGATCAAATGCATCAGCAGCCGTGCGGTGGTGCTCTTGCCGCAGCCCGACTCGCCGACCACGCCGAGGGTTTCGCCGGCGCGCACGTCGAAGCTCACGCCGTCGACCGCGCGCACCACGCCGCCGCCGCGGCCGAAGACATCCTTCTTCAGCGGGAAGTGCTTGACCAGGCCTTGCACTTCGAGCAACGGGCTGCCATGGGCCGTCATTGCTTGATCTCCATGGCCGAGCGCAGGCCATCCGACAACAAGTTGAAGGCGATCGAGGTGAAGAAGATCATCACCCCCGGCAGCGCCGCGATCCACGGCTGCACATAGATGGCGGTGCGCAGCGTGTTCAGCATCAAGCCCCACTCGGGCTCTGGCGGTTTCACGCCCAGGCCCAGGAAGCTCAGCCCCGAGGACAAGATCATGCTCACTGCGATCAGGCTGGTGCTGTAGACGAAGATCGGCCCGAGCACGTTGCCCAGCACATGCACGCGCACGATGGTGAAGGCATTGGCGCCGCTGGCGCGCGCGGCTTCGACGAAATCGCGGCTGCGGATCTGCGTGGTCACGCTTTCGGCCACGCGCGCGATCGGCGGGATGAACACCACCGTCAGCGAGATCAGCGAATTGGTGATGCCGGCGCCGAGTGCGCCGCTCAGCGCGATCGCCAGCAGCACCGACGGGAAGGCGTAGAACACATCCACGGTGCGCATGATCGCGGTGTTGACGGCGCCGCCCGCGTAGCCGGCGAGGATGCCGATGGAGGCACCGATGACGAAAGCGCAGATCACCGGTGTGATGCCCATGAACAGGCTTAGGCGCGCCCCGACGATCAGCCGCGAGAGCATGTCGCGGCCGAGCTCGTCGCTGCCCAGCGGATAGCCCGGCGTGCCGATGGGCTTGAGCCGGTTGAGCATGCTCGAGCCGTAGGGGTCGGCCGGTGCCAGCCAGGGCCCGAAGACCACCAGCACCAGCAGGAACAGGATCATCGCGCCGGCCACCAGCGCGGCCGGGTCGCGCACGAAGCGCCGGCCCACCGTCTGCCAGTAGCCCGGGCTGCGCTCGAAGCGCACGGGCGGCACCTTGCCTGCATCCACGCTGATGTTCAGTGGATTCATGCCACCGGCTAGCGTGCGATGCGCGGGTCGAGCGTGCTTTGCACCACGTCGACCAGCAGGTTCAGCACCACGAAGAACATCGCCAGCACCAGGATCGTGCCCTGCAGCAGCGGCAGGTCGCGCTGGAAGATGGCGCTGTTGAGCAAGAAGCCGGCGCCGGGCCAGGAGAACACCGTCTCGATGAGGATGCTGCCGCCGAGCAGGTAGCCCAGCTGCAGCCCCATCACCGCCAGCGCCGTGGGCGCGGCGTTCTTCACCACATGCCAGAAGATGCCCACGTCGGTCAGGCCCTTGGCGCGCAGGCCGACGATGAACTCCTGCGCCAGGATGTCGGCCACCAGCGCGCGCACCGTGCGCGCGATGATGCCCATCGGGATCACGCTCATGGTGATGGCCGGCAGCACCAGGTGCTTCATGTGTTCCAGGTCCCAGGCCCAGTCGCCCGAGCCGCCCGGCCCGGCGCCGCCTGGCGGCAGCCAGCCCAGGATGACGGCGAAGACGATGACCATCACCATGCCCAGCCAGTAGTGCGGCACGCTCACGCCCAGCACCGCGGTGATCGACGCCGCCTTGTCCACCCAGGAGTTCTGGAAGTAGCCGGCGACGAAGCCGAACAGGCAGCCGAAGACAAAGCCGATGAGCGTGGCAAACACCGCCAGGCGCAGCGTGTTGCCCACCGCCTTGAGCACTTCGCTGGTGACCTCGCGGCCGCTGGCGATGCTGGTGCCCAGGTCACCCTGCACCGCGCGCCACACCCAGCCGGCAAACTGCTCGGGGTAGCTGCGGTCGAAGCCGTACAGCGTGCGCATCTGCGCCTGCATCTCGCCCGACGCATCGGGCGGCAGGATCGACACCAGCGGGTCGCCCGGCGCCAGGTGCACCAGGGTAAAACACACCAGCGCCACCCCCAGCATGATGGGCAGGGTGTAGAGCAGGCGGTGCAGCAGGAAGTTGATCACAGACAGGCCCTACGAGCAGATGCCGCGGAACCGGCTGTGCCGGGCCGGCGGCGTCGCCCCCTCGAGGGGCTGAGCAAGGTCACAGGCCGTCCGGTGGACGGCCTGCGCCTCGCGAAGGGCCAGGCCACTGGCCTGGCGCGGCCTGCAAGGTGCGGCGCCGCCGCTGCGAGGGTGCTCAATCAACCGTCATCGTGGCGATGTCGATGAACCAGCTGCGCGGCTGCACCACGCCCTTCACCTTGGCCGACATGGCGCGCGGGCCGACGTCGTGTGCGATCCAGA
>DASQFA010000793.1:0-2062 GCA_035633375.1 Rubrivivax sp. | reverse complement strand
CGCTGAGAAAGCCCTGGGCCACGAGGTCCTGCGTGCGCTTCAGGTCGGCACGCGCCGCCCGCAGCACCGAATCGGCCTGCGCCACGCCGGCCAGGGCGGCGCTGCGCCCGGTGCTGCGCAGTCCCGCCAGCCGCGCCGCGGACTGGCGCTCGCTGGCCTGGGCTTGCTGCAGTGCGGCGCGCAGCTCGTCGCTTTCCAGCTGCAACAGCACCTCGCCCTGCCGCACTGTCGCGCCTTCCTTGACCGCGACTCGAGAGACGCGCCCGGTGACCGTGCTGCCGACATCCACGCGCGAGGCGGTGGCCACCCGCGCCGAGAACTGCAGCGTGCGCACCAGGGGCGCATAGCCGAGCTGCACGGCCGGAAGCACCGGCGAGCGCAGCGCCCACAGCGCCACCGCCGCCGCGGCGAGCAAGGCAAGGGCGACGGCGACAAGGGCGGAACGGCGCGACATCGCGGCATTGTTTCACCTCGTCCACTGGCGGCCGCAGTGCGAGCCGGCCCTGGCGTTGTATGACATGTGCTACGCCAAGGGGCGGCAATGTCCGCTGTGCACGACACGATGGGTTTTTCGCCAGCACCTACTGCGCAAGGTGGCGCCAAATGGTCGTGGCGGTGGCCGAACGCATCCGGCATTTAGGCAAGTGGGCGGTGGCACCGAGACCGACGTGCCACTCCTCCTTTAGCGCGGTTGCCGGCTATGTGCGCTGTCGAACAGATGCGTGCCGTGCGGCCGCATACAAAGAGGTGTCTGGGCGGCGGGCGTGGCTGGAAGAAACTACGGCAGCCACGGATCACCGCCCGGAACGGAAGGAGACGAAGCATGTTCTATCTGGAAGCTGTCATGAGCACGATGAGCGGCGGCTGGTGGCTCTTCGCAATGTCGGTGGTCGTGTTCTCTCTGGGGTGGGGCCGAAGCCGACGGCGCAAAAGACGCGCGCGAAATGCGCGGTTCGCGTCGTTGCGTCGTCAATCGGACAATCGCGCGCAGACACTGACCGGCGAACGGACCGAGAAGTCGGAGCCGAGCGGAACGGTGACGACACTGCGAAAGCAGGGCATCGCACGGCGCGTGCGTGGCAACGCCGGAACATCTGCCGGGGGGTCTGGGGCGATGCAGCCCACTCGTCCAATCGGTCGCCGGACCTGCATGCTCCGGCCACGCGACTTGACCCAGCTTCGACACTGACGGAGGCGGCGGCCGCCGCCCTTCGCTCAAGGCCTATATCGGAGTCGACGATTCACGTGTCGAATCAGCGCTGAAGCGGTTTCAGATGCCACCTGTGCTCCACGCAGACACGCGGTCTACCGGCTGCTCGAAGCGATAGATGATGTCGCTCAGGCAGGGGGTGACGTCCAGGATGTCGTCGTCGCTTCAGGCCAGTGCGGCAACATCCTGCTAACGCCGCACCTGGAACTTCAGGCTGGTCCATTTTCGGGCAGCCCTGCCGTCGCGCCAATGCATCTGTTTCGTGTGGCAGGCCACGTTGTGCGTCGTGTAGAGCAACTGGCCCCTGGACTGCGCCGTGACTGAAAGGGTGGCGGCCAAGGTGCCATGCAGGAATGCGATCAGTGCACGCACGATGAAACCATATCTATTGCCACGGGCAAGCAAGCACGGGTCGGGTGCTCGAGGCACGGCTGACTTCGACCTCCACCCCCACCGCGTCGACGACGGTCGCCCTTGGTGCCGCTCTCCTCAAGGCCAAGTCCGAACCAGAAGCGCATGTTGGCCTTCATCGCCGCCCATGACGAATGGCTGGGTCCTCGGCACAGCTACACGGTGTTGCACTGCGTACCGGCGATTCCTCACCGAGCCGCCGCCTTCGTCGGCAGGAAGGAGGTGCGAGGTCTACGAGGATGACGCAGGGATGGTGTTCAAGCCAGTCCAGGCGTTCTTCAAGAGACACGCTGCGACAGTCGAATTCGTCCACCGAGTCGGCGCGGCCGGAGTGGTCGTCGCCTAGTATGCGGGCAGGAACAAGTTTGACCTGATCATCATGGGGATGCGAAGGGGGATCGCTTGGGACCCCCCGAAAAGCTACTCGATGTTCTGCACCTG
>DASQFA010000792.1:0-2329 GCA_035633375.1 Rubrivivax sp. | reverse complement strand
GTACCGGTGTGGTGGGTGGTCGGGGCCCAGGCCGCCGTGGGCGCGGCAGTGGCCTTGTTGGCCTGGCTGATGACCTCGGACCGTGGGGTGGTGGGATCGGCGCTTTACGGCGCCGCGGTGGTGGTGGTGCCTGGTGCCTTGATGGCGCGGGGCATGAGCAGCCAGGCCAGCAGCATGTCGCCCAGCGCCAGCGCTGTCAGCTTCATGTTGTGGGAAATGGTGAAGATAGCGGTCTCGGTGCTGATGCTGATGCTGGCACCGAAAATCGTGCAGCCGCTGAGTTGGCCGGCCTTGCTGGCGAGCTTGGTGATCTGCCTGAATGTGTACTTGCTGGCGCTGCTGTGGCGCCGGCCGGCAAAAAAATAGCACACGGAACTCAATCACATGGCAGCCCAGGGTCAAGAGAGTCATGCGCCGACTGCCGGCGAGTACATCATCCACCACCTGCAGCATCTGCAGACCGGCAAGCAGACCGGAGTGGTCGACTTTTCGGTGTTCAACGTCGACTCGGTGTTCTATTCGATCGCGCTGGGCGTGACCTGCTGCTGGCTGCTGTGGCTGGCCGCGCGCAAGGCCACCTCGGGCGTGCCCGGGCGCTTCCAGGCGGCGGTGGAAATGCTCGTCGAGATGGTCGATGCGCAGGCCAAGGGCATCGTGCACAACGCCCACAGCCGCAAGCTCGTCGCGCCGCTGGCGCTGACGGTGTTCGTCTGGATCTTCATGATGAACGCCATGGACCTGCTGCCGGTGGACCTGATTCCGCATTTGTGGCACACGACGGCGCCGCTGCACGGCGCGCCGAACTACATGCGCGTGGTGCCCACGGCAGATCTTTCCGTGACCATGGGCCTGAGCCTGAGCGTGCTGCTCGTCTGCCTTTTCTACAACGTCAAGATCAAGGGCGTCGGCGGCTGGATCCACGAGCTGTTCTCGGCGCCCTTTGGCGACAAGTGGTTCCTCTATCCAGTGAACTTCGTGATGCAGATCATCGAGTTCGTTGCCAAGACGGTGTCGCACGGCATGCGACTGTTCGGCAACATGTATGCCGGCGAACTGATCTTCATGCTCATCGCGTTGATGGGCGGGGCCTTCGCGTTTTCGGCCACCGGCATCGCGCTGGCCATCGGGCACGTCATTGCCGGTACGGTGTGGGCCATCTTCCACATCCTGATCATTACCTTGCAGGCCTTCGTGTTCATGATGCTGACGCTGGTGTATGTCGGCCAGGCGCACGACTCGCACTGAACCCGTTCTTTCGCTTTACCCCTTTTCCGCTTTTCTTCACTCACCTTCCAAACCAGGAGCAAACAAATGGAAGTCATCAGCTTTGTCGCCCTCGCCGCCGGCCTGATCATCGGTCTCGGCGCTCTCGGTGCCTGTATCGGCATCGGTGTCATGGGTGGCAAGTACCTCGAGTCCGCCGGCCGTCAGCCCGAACTGATGGGCGAACTGCAGACCAAGATGTTCCTGCTGGCCGGCCTGATCGACGCGGCCTTCATCATCGGCACCGGTATCGCGCTGTGGTTCGCCACCGCCAACCCCTTCCTGGCCCAGATCGCCAACCTGCCCAAGTGATGATGACCCCCGCGTGAACGCCGTGGAGCCGGCTTTGCCGGGCCACTGGCGTTGCCCCCGCAAGGGGGAGCGGCGCAGCCGCTGCGGGGGTGAAGGAATGACATGAGCATCAACGCCACCCTGATCATCCAGATGATCGTCTTCGCGATCCTGGTCTGGTTCACCATGAAGTTCATCTGGCCGCCGATCACGGCTGCGCTCGACGAGCGCGCCCGCAAGATCGCCGATGGCCTGTCCGCCGCCGACAAGGCCAAGGCCGAGTTGTCCAGCGCCAACAAGCGGGTCGAGGAGCAGCTCTCCGCCGCCCGCAACGACGCCGCACAGCGCCTGGCCGATGCCGAGCGCCTGGGCCAGTCGATGGTCGAAGAAGCCAAGACGCGGGCCAGCGACGAGGGCGCGAAGATCGTCGCCGCCGCCAAGGCCGAAGCCGAGCAGGAATCGACCAAGGCGCGCGAGGCCTTGCGCGACCAGGTCGCGGCGCTGGCCGTGAAGGGCGCCGAGTCGATCCTGAAGCGCGAGGTCAATGCCGGCGTGCACGCCGAGCTGTTGAATCGCCTGAAGGCCGAGCTATGAGCGCGCACCCCGCAGCCTGCGGCGTCGTCTGATCATGGCCGAGATCGCAACCATTGCCCGGCCCTACGCCGAAGCGCTGTTCAAGGCCGCTGGCACCGACAGGGCGGCACTGAGCGCGCAGGTGCAGGCGCTGGCCGACGTGGCCGCCGATGCGCAACTGCTGCGCTTTGCCGACGACCCG
>DASQFA010000791.1:0-9013 GCA_035633375.1 Rubrivivax sp. | reverse complement strand
AGCGCGCCCTCGGGCTTGAGGTGGCGCAGGGCGAATTCGACCGCCAGTTCGACCAGGTGCGCCATGCGCGCGGCATCGGCCGATTCGATGCCGGACAGGTTGGGCGCCATGTCGGACACGACCACGTCCGCCCGCTGCCCGCCCATCTGGGCCACCAGCTGCGCGAGCACGGCGTCCTCGCGGAAGTCGCCCTGGATGAAGTGCACGCCATCCACCGGCTCGATGTCCAGCAGGTCCAGTGCCACGATGCGGCCGTGCAGTTCGCCGCTGGCCGCACCGCCGACCCCCGCCACCTTGGGGGCGAAGCGACGCCGCAGATACTGGCTCCATGCGCCCGGCGCGCAGCCCAGATCCACCACCAGCTGGCCAGGGCGGAACAGCCCCAGCGACTCGTCGATCTCCTTCAGCTTGTAGGCGGCGCGCGCGCGATAACCCTCGCGCAACGCCAACTTCACATACGGATCGTTGATGTGGTCGTTGAGCCAGGCCTTGTTGACTTTCCTGCTCTTGGTGTTGATCTTCATCTTTTCTTCGCGTGACAAGCGGCCGCAGGCCACTGGCGGCGCAGGCTGGCTTCGCGAGGCGAAGTCAAGGAGCGCAAGCGCCGGCCGCGGACATAATACGGCGATGCCCGTCATCACACTCACACCCGCCGAACGCAAGGAAAAGCGCGGCCTTGCGCATCATCTCGACCCGGTCGTGCTGATCGGCGCCGAGGGGCTGACGCCGGCGGTGCTGAAAGAAGCCGATTCAGCGCTGAAGGCCCATGGCCTGATCAAGGTGCGCATGTTCTCGGATTCGCGCGAGGAGCGCATGGCCGCGCTGCAGCGCCTGGCCGAAGCGCTGGGTGCGGCCGCGGTGCAGCACATCGGCAAGCTGCTGGTGTTGTGGCGCCCGCCGGCACCCGAAGAAAAGCTGCGCACCGCCTCGGCCATGCCCGGCCCGCGAACGGTGAAGATCCTCAAGTTCTCGAAGAGCGGCAACCACCGTCCGCAGATCAAGAAGATCAAGCTCTTCGGCAACCAGCGCGTCACCGCCGGCGGTGAGATCAAGCGTGCCAAGGCACGGGTCACCAGCGTCAAGAAGAAGGCCGTGGACTGAAGCTCGGGTCCGGGTCAGCCACACGCCAGGCCAGCACGAGCACAAGCAGAGTCTTCAACGCATAGAAGACAGTGCTCACCAGGTGCAGCTGGCCGAAGCTGAACATGCCCTGCCCCAGACGCGCAGCCGGCATCCCGCGCTGCACTGCAAAGTAGCCCAGTAGCGTGCAGGCCGCCGTGCCCGCCAGCAGCCACGTGTGTCGGGTCGGCGCCCGGCTCGCCGCGTGTTGAAGCCGCCGCGTGTGCGCACGCTCCAGCAGCCACAGCGTCAGGGCGAAGAACAGGCTGAGCCAGGCTTCCTGCACGAAGATGCGGGCCAGCACCCTGCCCGCATCGGCGCTGGGCAAGACGGCAAAACACGCCGGCGCGACCATGGCAGCGATGCACACCAAGAGCCCCAGCCACATCCCGGGCAGGATGCGGCGCGCACGCAGCAACATCAAAGGTAGCGCACCTCGATGATCTCGTAGTGCTTCACGCCGCCGGGTGCTCGCACCTCGGCCACGTCGCCGGCCGAGCGGCCGATAAGTGAACGTGCGATCGGGCTGCTGATCGAGATCAGCCCCAGCTTCAGGTCGGCCTCGTCGTCGCCGACGATCTGATAGGTGACGCGGGTGCCGCTGGATTCGTCTTCCAGTTCCACGGTGGAGCCGAAGACCACGCGCCCTTCGGCATCCAGCGTGGCCGGGTCGATGACCTGCGCGGCAGCGAGCTTGCCCTCGATTTCCAGGATGCGGCCTTCGATGAAGCCCTGCTTGTCCTTGGCGGCTTCGTACTCGGCGTTCTCCGACAGATCACCCTGGGCACGCGCCTCCGAGATGGCCTTGATGACCGCGTGGCGTTCGACGTTCTTCAGCCGTTGCAGCTCTTCCTTGAGCTTCTCACTGCCGCGGCGTGTCAGGGGAATGGTGCTCATGCTCGACTTCGTGGGAGAAAAGGAAACCGCCGCGTCAGGCGCGCTTGACGGTGCAAGCGGGCGGCGGCGGCGGTGCGGTATCCGGATACTGGCGCTGAGTTTAGATCAGTTCAGCGCGCAGCAACGTGTGCAGTTGCTGCAGAGACATCACGCTCAGGTCGTCCTGGTGTTTCAGCGCCTCGGTGGCGGCTTCGCAGCCGGCCATGGTGGTGTAGTAGGTGACGCGCTGCGCCAGCGCCGCGGTGCGGATATGGCGTGAATCGGCAATGGCCGTGCGTGTTTCGTCCACGGTGCTGAAGACCAGCTGGATCTCACCCGCCTTGACCATGTCGACGATGTGCGGGCGACCGTCCTTGACCTTGTTCACCGTCTTCACCGCGATGCCGGCGGCGGCGATGGCCGCAGCGGTGCCCTTGGTGGCCACCACCTGGAAGCCCAGCGCCACCAGATCACCGGCCACCTTGACGGCGCGTGCCTTGTCCGAGTTCTTCACCGTGATCACCACCCGGCCCTTGTCGGGCAGGCGCGAGCCAGCACCGAGCTGGCTTTTCAGCATCGCCTCGCCGAAGCTGCGGCCCGCGCCCATGACCTCGCCAGTGGAGCGCATCTCCGGCCCGAGGATCGGGTCCACACCAGGGAACTTGTTGAACGGAAACACCGCTTCCTTGACGCTGAAGTACGGCGGGATGATCTCGCGCGGCTCGCGCCCATGCAGCGCCTTCTGGTCGCGCAGGCTTTGCCCGGCCATGCAGCGCGCGGCGATCTTCGCCAGCGGCTGGCCGGTGGCCTTTGACACGAAGGGCACGGTGCGCGAGGCGCGCGGGTTGACTTCCAGCACGTACACCACCGCGGCAGCGCCCTCACCCTGGATGGCGAACTGCACGTTCATCAAGCCGACGACCTTCAGCGCTCTGGCCATCAGCGTGGTCTGACGCCGCAACTCGTCCTGCAGCGCAGCCGGCAGCGAATACGGCGGCAGCGAGCAGGCCGAGTCGCCGGAGTGCACCCCCGCCTGCTCGATGTGCTCCATGATGCCGCCGATCATGACGTTGCTGCCATCGCTGATGCAGTCGACGTCGACCTCGATGGCGTCGTCGAGAAAACGATCCAGCAGCACCGGCGACTTGTCGGAGACCTTGACCGCCTCGCGCATGTAGCGCTGCAGGTCCTTGTCGCCGTGCACGATCTCCATCGCGCGGCCACCCAGCACGTAGCTGGGCCGCACCACCAGCGGGTAGCCGATCTGCTGCGCCAGCTCCAGCGCCGCCTCTTCGGTGCGTGCGGTGCGGTTCGGCGGCTGCTTCAGGCCTAAGCTGTGCAGCAGTTGCTGAAAGCGCTCGCGGTCCTCGGCGATGTCGATGCTGTCCGGGCTGGTGCCGATGATCGGCACGCCGTTGGCTTCGAGTTCCAGCGCCAGCTTCAGCGGCGTCTGCCCGCCGTATTGCACGATCACGCCCAGCGGCTTTTCCACGGCCACGATCTCGAGCACGTCTTCCAGCGTCACCGGCTCGAAGTACAGCCGGTCGCTGGTGTCGTAGTCGGTGGACACCGTCTCGGGGTTGCAGTTGACCATGATGGTCTCGTAGCCGTCCTCGCGCATCGCCAGCGCCGCATGCACGCAGCAGTAGTCGAACTCGATGCCCTGGCCGATGCGGTTCGGCCCGCCGCCCAGCACCATGATCTTCTTGCACTCGGTGGGCTCTGCCTCGTTTTCTTCTTCGTAGGTCGAGTACATGTAGGCCGTGGGTGTGGCGAACTCGGCCGCGCAGGTGTCGACGCGCTTGTAGACCGGCCGCACACCCAGGCTGTGCCGGCGCCGGCGCAAGTCGTGCTGGTTGGTGCCCAGCAATTTGGCCAGGCGCTTGTCGGAAAAGCCCTTCTGCTTGAGGAAGCGCATTTCCGCTTCGCTCAGCGAATCGAGGGTGCGACCGGCCAGCGCCCTTTCGGTCGACACGATCTCCTCGATCTGCGCCAGGAACCACGGGTCGATGGCGGTTTCCTCGAAGATCTCGTCCAGGCTCATGCCGATGCGGAAGGCGTCGCCCACGAACAGGATGCGCTCGGGGCCGGCCTCGCCGATTTCCTCGATGATCTCGTCGCGGTCGCTTTCCGTGCAGGACGTGCGCTCGCTCAGCCCGTCGATGCCGGTTTCCAGGCCACGCAGCGCCTTCTGGAAGCTCTCCTGGAAGGTGCGGCCGATGGCCATGACCTCGCCCACCGACTTCATCTGCGTGCCCAGGTGCGGGTTGGCCTCGCGGAACTTTTCGAAGGCGAAGCGCGGGATCTTCGTCACCACGTAGTCGATGCTGGGCTCGAAGCTGGCCGGTGTGGCGCCGCCGGTGATGTCGTTGCGCAACTCGTCCAGCGTGTAGCCCACCGCCAGCTTGGCGGCGACCTTGGCGATCGGGAAGCCGGTGGCCTTGGAGGCCAGCGCCGAGCTGCGGCTGACGCGCGGGTTCATCTCGATGACCACCATGCGCCCGTCCACCGGGTTGATGGCGAACTGCACGTTCGAGCCACCAGTATCGACGCCGATCTCGCGCAGGATGGCGATCGACGCGTTGCGCATCAACTGGTATTCCTTGTCCGACAGCGTCTGCGCCGGCGCGACGGTGATCGAATCGCCGGTGTGGATGCCCATCGGGTCGAGGTTCTCGATGGCGCAGACGATGATGCAGTTGTCTTTGCTGTCGCGCACCACCTCCATCTCAAACTCTTTCCAGCCGATCAGCGATTCCTCGATCAGCAGTTCCTTGGTCGGCGACAGGTCCAGCCCGCGCTTGCAGATCTCCTCGAACTCATCCGGGTTGTATGCGATGCCGCCGCCAGTGCCGCCCAGCGTGAAGCTCGGGCGGATGACCATGGGGAAGCCCGTCTTTGCCGCATCCGCGCCGATCTCGGCCGTGATTCGCCGCTGCACCACCAGCGCCTCGTCCAGCGAATGGGCAATGCCGCTGCGCGCCGAGCCCAGGCCGATGGACGTCATCGCGTCCTTGAACTTCAGCCGGTCCTCGGCCTTCTCGATGGCGTGTTCGTTGGCGCCGATCATCTCGACGCCGTATCTTGCCAGTACGCCGTGGCGGTGCAGGTCGAGCGCGCAGTTCAGTGCAGTCTGGCCGCCCATGGTCGGCAGCAGCGCGTCGGGCTTTTCCTTGGCAATGATCTTTTCCAGCATCTGCCAGGTGATGGGCTCGATGTAGGTCGCATCGGCCATCTCCGGGTCGGTCATGATCGTCGCCGGGTTGCTGTTGACGAGGATGACGCGGTAACCCTCCTCGCGCAATGCCTTACAGGCTTGCGCTCCGGAGTAGTCGAACTCGCAGGCCTGGCCGATGACGATGGGGCCGGCACCGATGATCAGGATCGATTTCAGATCGCTGCGCTTAGGCATGGTTGCTCCCGCCGAGCCGTGCCGAGGCAGACGGCTCGCCCCCGCCGGGGCGCGCCGCACCGAAGCTGCGCGCCTGGGGGCCACATTCCGCCATCAGCGCAGTGAAGCGGTCGAACAGGTAGCCGATATCGTGCGGCCCGGGCGAGGCTTCAGGGTGCCCCTGGAAGCAGAAAGCCGGCCGGTCGGTGCGCGCCAGGCCCTGCAATGTGCCGTCGAACAAGGACACATGCGTCGGGCGCAGGTTCGCCGGCAGCGATGCTTCGTCCACCGCAAAACCGTGGTTCTGGCTGGTGATCGACACCCGGCCGCTGTCCAGATCCTTGACCGGGTGGTTGGCGCCATGGTGGCCGAACTTCATCTTGAAGGTGCGCGCGCCCGAGGCCAGCGCCAGGATCTGATGGCCCAGGCAGATGCCGAAGGTGGGGATGCCAGTGTCGATGAGTTGCCGGCTGGCTGCGATGGCGTAGTCGCAGGGTTGCGGGTCGCCAGGGCCGTTGGACAGGAACACCCCGTCCGGGCTCAGTGCCAGCACCTCGGCTGCAGGCGTGCGTGCCGGCACCACCGTGACGCGGCAGCCGCGGCTGGCCAGCATGCGCAGGATGTTGCGCTTGATGCCGAAGTCATACGCCACCACATGCCAGCGTGCCGCGCCTTGTTCGCCGTAGCCGCAGCCCAGCGACCATTCGGTCTGCGTCCACGGGTAGGCCGTGGCGGCCGAGACCACCTGGGCCAGGTCCAGGCCACTCATGTCGGGCGCCGCGGCGGCGCGCGCCTGGGCTTCGGCCAGCTGGCGTTCGCCGACGCGCGTGCCGGGCTCGAAGGTGCTGATGCACCCCTTTTGTGCACCGCGGGTGCGCAACGCCCGCGTCAGGCGGCGCGTGTCAATGCCGGCGATGACGACGATGCCTTCGTCGCGCAGATAGTCCGACAGGTCACGGGTGCGCCGGAAGTTCGACGCGCGCTGCGGCAGATCCTTGATCACCAGCCCGGCGGCATGCACCTTGCCGGCTTCGCCATCTTCGTCGTTCACGCCATAGCTGCCGATGTGCGGGTAGGTCAGAGTGACGATCTGTCGGCAGTAGCTCGGATCGGTGAGGATCTCCTGGTAGCCGGTGAGCGCCGTGTTGAACACCACCTCGCCCACGGCATGGCCTGCGGCACCCACCGAATGGCCGAAGAAGCTCGTGCCGTCGGCGAGTGACAGCAAGGCAGGGGGCAGCAGGGGAAGCAAGGACGGAACTCCGGGTTTCGCGCGCTCGGCGAAGCTTCCTGCTGCCCGAGAGGCGGCGCAATTTCCGTGGGAGTGGGAGCTTCACCCGGCCGCGCTTTGGTCAGCAGGTTTGCAGCCAAATTGTATCCGCTGACGCTTCGCCACCGGCCACCGGCCCGGCCAGGGACCGCTTGCGTATTCCCATACCAAAACGTGGGGAAATTCAATCCCGAGAGAAACAGTAGGGAACTAGAATGCGCGCGGCGTGTCTATCCCACGTCCTCAACCACCCCCACGGAGATTGAACACATGAACCAAAGCCTGCAAACCGCTCCCGGTTACGTTGGCTCGGGCCCCGTCATCGCTGAACGCAATCGCGTACTGCGAAATACCTACTGGCTGCTGGCTCTATCCATGGTCCCCACGGTGCTGGGGGCCTGGATCGGCGTGTCCACCGGCTTGGCCGCCGCCATGTCGCCCGGCATCAGCCTGGTGGTGTTCCTGGTGGGCGCCTTCGGGTTCATGTTCGCCATCGAGAAGACGAAGAACTCCGCCGCCGGCGTGCCGATGTTGCTGGGTTTCACCTTCTTCATGGGCCTGATGCTGTCGCGGCTGGTTGGCTCGGTGCTCGGCCTGAGCAACGGTGCCAGCCTGATCATGGTGGCCTTTGCCGGCACCGGCGCGATCTTCCTGGGCATGGCCTCGATGTCCACCATCATCAAGCGTGACCTGTCGGCCATGGGCAAGTGGCTGTTCATCGGCGCGATCATGCTGTTGGTGGCGATGATTGCCAACTTCTTCATCCAGTCGAGCGCGCTGATGATCACGCTGATGGTTCTGGCCATCGGCATCTTCTCGGCCTTCATCCTGTACGACCTGAAGCGTGTGCAGGACGGCGCGGAGACGAACTACATCACCGCCACCCTGGGCGTGTACTTGAGCCTGTACAACGTGTTCCAGAGCCTGCTGGCGCTTCTCGGCATCTTCGGTGGCGACCGCGAATAACCGCAGTCTCCCGCGGTACCCACGACAGGGCCTTTGGGCCCTGTTTTCATTCGTGGCGTCGAATCGCGCCGCTGCGTGGCGGGGCGGCGGCTACAGCTCGCGCTCGAACACCGCCATGCTCTCCACATGGGCGGTGTGCGGGAACATGTTCACCATGCCGGCATGCGTGCAGCGGTAGCCGGCCTGGTGCACCAGCAAGCCGGCGTCGCGCGCCAGCGTCGCGGGGTTGCAGCTGACATAGACCATGCGCTGCGGCGGCGCCCAGCCGGCCGCAGGTTCGGCGTGCAGATCGGCCAGGGCCTTGGCCAGTGAAAAGGCGCCCTCGCGCGGCGGATCCACCAGCCATTTGTGCGCCACGCCCTGCGCCACCAGGTCCGTGGCGCCGAACTCGAACAGATCGTGGGCCGCGAAGTGTGTCTTCGCGCTCAGCCCGTTCAGCGCGGCGTTGTCGCGGGCTCGCTGCACCAGCAGCTCACTGCCCTCGATACCCAGCACCTGCGCGGCCCGTGTGGCCAGCGGCAGGCTGAAGTTGCCCAGGCCGCAGAACCAGTCGATCACATGCTCGTGCGGCTGCACGTCGAGCAGGCGCAGCGCGCGCGCCACCAGCACCTCGTTGATTGCGGCATTGACCTGGGTGAAGTCGGTCGGCTTGAAAGGCAGGCGGATGCCGAACTCGGGCAGCCGGTAGTCGAGCGCCGGAGCGTCGTCATCCAGCAGGTGCACGGTCTCGGGGCCCTTGGGCTGCAGCCACCATTGCACCGCATGACGTGCGCCAAACTCGCGCAGCCGCACGCCATCGGGCTGGCTCAAGGGTTCCAGATGGCGCAACACGAGCGCGCTGACATCGGCGCCCAGCGCCAGCTCGATCTGCGGCAGGCGGTCGCGCTGGTCCATCGAGCCGATCAACTCACGCAAGGGCATCAGCAGCGCGCTGATGGCCGGCGGCAGCACCGGGCAGACCTGCATGTCGGCCACGTAACGCGACTTGCGCTCGTGGAAACCCACCAGCACCGTGCCCTTCTTGGCCACGTGCCGCACCGACAGGCGTGCGCGTTGGCGGTAACCCCAGGCCGGGCCTTCGATCGGGCGCAGAATCATCTCGGCCTTGACCTTGGCCAGATGCCACAGGTTGTCTTCCAGCACACGCTGCTTGACCGCCACCTGAGCGCTCTCGTGCAGGTGCTGCATCTTGCAGCCACCACAGGCGCCAGCGTGCAGGCCGAAATGCGGGCAACCCGGGCGCACCCGCTGGGACGACTCGCGGTGGATCGCCGTGACGACGCCCGCCTCCCAGTTGTTCTTTTTGCGGTGCACGCTGGTGCTGACCACCTCAAACGGCAAGGCGCCTTCGATGAAGACGACCTTGCCGTCGGGCCGGCGGGCGATGCCCT
>DASQFA010000790.1:0-2110 GCA_035633375.1 Rubrivivax sp. | reverse complement strand
GAAACGCGTGAGCAGTTGCGCCAGCGGTTGCGGCTGTCGCAGGTCTACTTCGCCGCGCCCGACATCGACACGCGGCGCTTCGCTGACGAACTGGCGCAATTTATCGACATCGTCGGGCGGGTCAGCATCGCCGCCAACTTGAACGATTCGGCGCTGCGTTTTTCCGCCGTCGTGAACCGCGCGTCACGCGCCGGCAGCGCCAACCCGACCGAGCTCGATGCGGAACAGACCGGCTTCCTCGTCGACGCCTCGCGCAGGCTCGGCTTCGATATCATCAAGGTGGACCCGACGGTCATCCCGAATCTGCCGCTGCGCTCGCACGGCTTCTGGTTCGAGGATCCGTGGGTCAGTGGCGACCTGCTGGGGTTGCTGCTTCTGAGCGCCGAGCCGCAGCGCCGCGGCCTGGAGCCGCAGGAGGGCCCCCAAGGCACGCGCTACTGGGCCTTTCCGCCGGACTTCAAGGACCGTGTGCAACGGCTGTTCACGCCGGCCTCGGTGGCTTCAAGCCCGCGCTAGAAAGCACCAGCCGGCACCACCCGGCGCCGACCCGCGCCCGTGCGCCGTCTCGATTGATGCGAATTTGAGCGGAGTTGCCCCGCCTGTGCGCCAGCCATCCACAAAGCAGGCGTCCGGCTGCGTTGGCTTGTGGCCTGTTCCGGTACCGATGAGCGACAGCTTCCAGGCTTCCTTAGTGGCGCTTGCCCGCTACGCGGAGTAGCCGGTTGGTTACTGACTGAAGCGCTCTTCGCTGCGATAGATGTGCCTGCGCTCGTTGTGTAGATCGGCGGCGTTCAAGAGCCGTCGTGACACAGGCGTGGACAACTTTGCACCGATGTCAAACCCGCAGGGCTCCACTTATCAAAGCCAGTTCGGTGTTCGGACAAGCGTGGCGACCTGTCTCTCACGAGGACCATCCGTCGTGGACACCGGACCGCTGACGAAGAAACGCATGGAGACCATCGACGACGAGGTGACCGAGCGCGCGCTGCGCTTCATCGACGAGCAGCACCAGGCGGGCAAGCCGTTCTTCCTCTGGCACAACACCACGGCGATGCACTTCCGCACCCACTGCGCCGAAAAGCACAAGGGCAAGAGCAACGGCCAGGGCGACTACAACGACGTGATGGTCGCGCACGACGAGAACATCGGCCTGATGCTGAACAAGCTCGACGCGCTGGGCATCGCCGACGACACCATCGTCATGTATTCCACCGACAACGGCGTGCACTACAACACCTGGCCGGATCTCGGCATCACGCCCTTCCGCTCGGAGAAGAACACCAACTGGGAAGGCTGCTGGCGCGTGCCGTGCTTCGTGCGCTGGCCGGGCCAGTTCAAGGCCGGCACGGTGCTCAACGGCATCGTCACGCACCAGGACTGGCTGGCGACCTTCCTCGCCGCCGCCGGCGAGCCGGACATCAAGGAAAAGCTTCTCAAGGGCCACAAGACCGGCAAGAAGACCTTCAAGGTCCACATCGACGGTTACAACATGCTGCCCTACCTCAAGGGCGAGGTGGGTGACAGCCCACGCAACTTCTTCTTCTACATCAGCGACGACGGCGACATCATGGCGATTCGCGCGCAGGACTGGAAGATGGTGCTGATGGAGCAGCGCGCCAAGCAGCTGGCTTGCTGGATAGAGCCGTTCGTGAAGCTGCGAATCCCGAAGCTTTTCCACCTGCGCCGCGACCCCTTCGAGCGGGCCGACGAGAACTCGAACTCGTATTACGACTGGATGATTTCCAATGCCTTTGCCATCTACCTGATGCAGGGCGTGGTGGCACAACAGATGGAGAACTTCGTCAAGTTCCCGCCGAGGCAGAAGCCGGCGTCGTTCAACCTCGATGCCGTGATGCGCGAATTGGAAGCAGCAAGAGCCGATTGAGCTGCCCGCCCCACCGTCCAAAGTGATGGGCTGCGGCCGGCCTTCGGGCCGGACTCACTGCCTCGGCAGACCCGGGCGCCGACGGATCCGTTGCCCGGGTCTCTTCATTGTCGATTTCATGTGCGAACCCGCAGACTGTGCATCAGATGCCAGGATGGGCGTCAGACGGCCAACAAGAAAGCTACTTCAACGACGCCAGGCACTGGGCGCCAGCGACGACATTGG
>DASQFA010000789.1:0-6969 GCA_035633375.1 Rubrivivax sp. | reverse complement strand
AGGAAGCGCCGCGCATCACTGGGATAGTTCCTGGAGGCGCATCGGCCGTATCGCTCTTCATGCAAGTGCTCGCGAAGGCGTGCGATCAAGATGTTGTTACGGGATTCGGACTCAGGCATGACGATCTCCATGGGGTGAGATAAGACACCCCTAAAGATCGTGTCCGGACGCCTGGGCAAAACCCCCCAGGACAAGCAAAGTAATGTTAAGCAGAACCACCTCGAATCCCTGCTCAATCAGCGCTTCGCGACGATGGTTCGCATTACGGACTCCTTGTCATTCCGGTCCGCGCTCAGCTTGGTGGATGTGCGTGTCCTCGACCACTTCGTGGTGGCCGGTGACCAAATCGTTTCGCTTGCCGAACGTGGAATGATCTGATTCGAGACACAGGACGTCGTGCCGCCCCGGCCGACGTCCTGCCTCGTTTCCAGCGGACCGCCCTGCCCTGCACCTGCAGCTCACGCCACCACGGGACTGACGCACGCCAGCGTGAAGGTGTCCAGATCGATCACCGCATCGGCCAGCGCCGTCAGCTCGGGGCTCTGCGACACGAAGTACTCGCGTGCATAGCCGCCGAGCCTGAGCACCTCGCGCTTCATGGCCATGAACATGCGCTTGCGCTTGATGTCGAGCGGCCCGTCCGCCTCGTCGCTGAACAGCGTGTCGTAGCGCCGCCCGGTGTGCTGCGCAAGGTACAGCGCCACGGCCCGGATCAGGCACTCGTTAATCCACTATGCCGCAACCCGGATCATGCCGAATCGCAGGCCCATCGCTCCGGGGCTACGTGGGTGGCGGCACGGCGGCTTGGCGAGGGGTGCTCGGCATAACAAGCCGGCAGTCCCAGGGCCGTCGCCCGTCGCTGGTCTGCGAGCCTGTACTCGACCTCATGGGTGTGACAGCTCTAGCGTTGCGTATTTTTCGTTTATATGTTCAAATAACGAAAGCTAGCATCTCCCGGAACCGCCCTATGCCCAAGCCTCAAAGCTCCCTGAAAGCCGATCCGCTCGGCCAACTGGCCAGTGGCCTGGCCTCGCGCTTGGCCCGCAAAACGGCCATCGATTCGCGCACCATTCTTCGGGCGCTGCATGAAACGCTCGACGGCGCCGACGAGGCTTCGCGCAGCGCGCGCCTGTCCGCCCAGCTTCATCTGGCAAGCGTAGCGGACAGCCTGATGGGCGCGCGTGCCCCAGCCCCTGTCGACCGCATGCTCTCGACGGTCGAAGCCGCCGAGATCATGGCGTGTTCTCGCCCCTATGTCGCCATGCTCATCGACAGCGGCAAGTTGACCGGCGCAACCAAGACCTCGGGTGGCCACCGCAAGGTGTCTCTGGCCTCGGTTGAAGCCTGGCTCGCTTCACGCGAGCCCTCTGCGGACAAGGACTATCGAGAGGCCGGCAAGGCTGCGGGCATCTACGGCGTGGAGGAGGCCGTAGCCATGAAGGCCGCGCGGCGCGAGCCTGTCCGAACACGTGGCTGACCATCCGCTATCGCCAAGGGGCTTCTCGCTCGCGGTACTGGATGCTTGTGCGCTCTTGCCGCCGAGGCTGTCGGACGTTCTCTTCGACCTGGCGCTCGAAGGCCTGTACCTGCCGCACTGGACTGCCGAGATCGAAGACGAATTCCTGCGCAACTTCCAGGCGGTGACCGGCGCGGAGGCACCCGACAGTGGAGCGCGCAGGCTGGGTGCCTTCCGCGCCGCTGCGCGCATGCGTCATGAGATCTTCGGCCACATGGACCCCAGCGCCATAGCAAAGGTACCGGCTGCGGTCGACAAGAAGGACATCCACGACGCATCAGCCGCGCTCATGCTGGCGCGATCGGCCGAAGCCGACGTCGACAAGGTGTTCCTGGTGACGGCCAACCTCGAAGACCTGCCGCCTGGCGCGCTGGCAGTTCAAGGCGTCGTGACGCTGTCACCCGGCGCCTTCGTCGACGCGCTGCACGCGGCCGACCCCGAACGCGTGCAGCGCGCCCTGACCCGCACGCTTGCAGACCTCAAGAATCCACCGTACACGGCAGCCGAACTGTTGGCGGCGTTGTCCCTCCACGGCGCATCCGCCACGGTCAAGTCCTTGTCGAAGGCCTGGGGCGTCGCACCGGCGAAGGGGCGCAAGCGCACGCGCTGACTCGATGGCGCTGTGGACTTGGATTCCATGGCGCCGCACGCCAATGGACTTGACGCGGCCAGGACCCGTGAGAGACTTTTTTGAACCAGTCTCCAGGGGCATGCCATGCAACCTCTCCTGCTCACTCTCAAAGGCTTCCGCGGCATCCGCGCCGGCCTGGGGCTCGATGCCCTGACGCTTGACTTCGAGCGCCATGCCGAAGGCGCCCAGCTCGTTGCGATAGCCGGCGCCAACGGCCGCGGCAAGTCCACCGTGATGGACAACATGACGCCCTACATGACGATGCCATCGCGCGCAGCGCAAGCCGGACCAGGCGGCTTCTCGTACTACGACCACGTCTTCCTGCCTGAGAACGAGAAGGACCTGACCTGGGCGCACAACGGCCGCAGTTACCGATCGCAGATCGTCATCCGACTCAATGGCCGGCGCCGCACCGAAGCCTTCCTGCACCGCCTCGACGACCATGGG
The DNA here is from genome assembly GCA_035633375.1 of Rubrivivax sp. Classification (GTDB taxonomy): domain Bacteria; phylum Pseudomonadota; class Gammaproteobacteria; order Burkholderiales; family Burkholderiaceae_C; genus Rubrivivax. Next base: position 4,375 of record DASQFA010000789.1, on the reverse strand, counting down.
CGGTGGCAGCCAATGATCCTCGATGACGGCACCATCTCCGACGGCAAGGTGGAGACGTACACACGCTGCGTTGAAGCCCTCTGCGGCAGCGCCGACACCTTCTTCACCTCGGTATTCGCCGCGCAAGGTAAGCGCCAGCTCAGCACCTACCGTAACGCCGAGATCAAGAGCTTGCTGGCCGACCTGCTCGGCCAGGAGGAGATTCGCGCGCTGGGCCAGAAGGCCGGCGAGACGGCACGACTGCTCAAGGCCGGTCTGTCGACGATCCGCCAGGAACTTGCCGCTGTGGACACGGAAGTCGAGCGTGTCGCGACGGAGCAGCGCGTGCTCGATGGAACAGAGAGACATGTCGCGCAGTCGCTCGCTGCGCTTCAGTCGGCGCAGGCCGCCCTGGAAGCCGCCAGGACACAGCTCGCGCACTTGATGGCGCTGCGGCAGCAGTCGCAAGGCATCGAGGTGCGCCGTGAGGAGCTTCAGCGCGAATGCGACGAGGTTGTCCGCGCCGGCACGCAGGCCATCCAGGCGCTGAAGGCCCAGGACCAGGGTGAGCAGCAACGGCAGGAGCGATTGGAGCAGCGCATCGCCCAGCGTGTCACGCAGGCCCGGAACCGGCGTCAGACGCTGCTGCGCCAGCTCACGCAATGCCTTGCGGTCCTGGCGAGCGAGCAGGCCGTGCGGCGCGCGGTGAAGCGCCTGCCGTCGGCGGAAGGGGTGCTGGCCGCGCGGGCAGCGCAAGTGGACAGGTGGCGTCAACAGGTGCAGCAGTTGAGCCGTTGCCAGGGACTGCACCAGACGGCCGAGCACAAGCTGGCCGCCATCGAACGCGAAGCCGGACAGGCCGCACTCAAGGCCGAGGAACTGGCGCTGCGCTTCGGCCTGACGGGCGAGGTCCCCTGCGTTGGCAGCGACTTGCAGGGCCGGTGCAAGCTGCTTGGCGATGCCAGGCAAGCGCAGGCCCTCATCCCGAGTGCGCGGGCTGCGATCCATCGGTTCGCGCCGAAGAAGTCAGCCGTGCAGCAAGAACTGCAATCCTTGCGGACACAGCTCGAAGGTCTCGTCGGCGCTCGTCAAGCGCTGGGCTGGGCCGAGCATCGTTGTGAGTTGGCCCGCGTCCGCAGCACGCGCCTTGCCCTGCTGGCCGCCAAGACCGGGGAGATGGAACAGGCCCGCGTCACGCTGGCCAACGTCGAGCAGGAACTGGCGAATCTTCAGCCAGGCGACGCTGGCCTCGAACCGGCCGAGCCGGCTTCCGAAACAGCGGACGAGCAGGCCGAGCGACAACACATCGCAGCGGCGCGGCAGGCGATCGCCGGGCGGCATGAGCAGCAGGCTCAGCACGTCCAGGCCACGCTGGACCGATTGAACCAGGCACTCACGGCCTTGCCGGCCCCGTTCGACGTGAACCTTCTGACCGAGGCCTCGAAGAGCATGGATGAAGCCTCGCAGGCAGTGACGGCCGCCGAGCAGGCCCACTTGCGCGCGGTGCGCGACGCCGAGCATCTCGGCGCCCTCGTCCAGCAGTCTGGCGTGCTGTCCGCTCGGCGTGCAGCTGTCACCAACCGTATCGCACGCGTCGAAGACGAACTGGGCAACTGGAACCTGTTCGCCAAATGCATGAGCAACGATGGGCTGATCGCGCTGGCCATCGACGACGCCGGCCCTGCATTGTCTGGACTGGCGAACGACCTGCTGCTGGCCTGCTACGGCCCGCGCTTCACCGTGTCGATCCTGACGCTGCTGGAAACCAACAAGGGTGACCAGAAGGAAGGCTTCGACATCTTCGTGCACGACGGAGATTCCGACGAGAGCAAGAGCATCGGGCTGATGAGTGGTGGCGAGCGCACCTGGATCGAGGCCAGCCTGACACGTGCGATTGCGCTGTACCTCGCGCATCACTCGGGGCGGCGCTACACGACGCTGTTCTCGGACGAGGCCGATGGCGCACTGGACCCGGAGCGCAAACGCATGTTCATGGCGATGAAGCGGGAGGTGCTGCGACTCGGCGGCTACGAGCGCGAGTTCTTCATCTCGCAGACGCCGGAGCTCACCGCCATGGCCGACAGGGTGATCGACCTGGATGCCATGCGAGCCGACGCCGGAGCAGCAAACGGTTGCTCCGAGGTCGCGGCCTGCGCCTGAGAGGTTCGGTGCGCCGACGTCGTTGCAGAAGAAGGCGCCGCCGACCCGGACGAGCCCGGTGGCGGCGCTTCGACATGGTCAGCACAGGCGGCGAGCCCCACCGCCTGCAGCCGCATGCCTATGCGGCGTCAAGGTCCCCAGCTTCGCCGGCGGCACGCGACGGAGCGCGGGCCATCACAGGGAACTGAGGAAGGCCATCAGTGGGTCATCCGGCCGGTAACGACCGGCCTGTCCATCGTGCGGCATCGTCTTGGCGAGGACTTGCTCCTTCAACGTCAGATCGGCGTCGAGATAGATCTGTGTCGTCTCGAGCGACTCGTGGCCAAGCCACATCGCGATGACGGATCGGTCAGTACCGGCCTGCAGCAACCCCATCGCTGTCGTGTGCCGCAGCACGTGAGGTGTCACGCGCTTGCGAGTCAGTGACGGACAGGTCTTCCCGGCAATGGCGGCATGCTTGGCCACGAGATACTGCACCGCATCGGCACTCATGCGCCCCCCCGCGGGCGCTCGGAAACAATACCGGCACGTCAGCGCCCAGTTCGCGCTTCATCCAGGTTGCCACGGCGTCACGCGTCTGGCTGGCCAGTGGCCTGTTCGTCATCATCGCGGTGCGACTCCTCGCGGCTTAGCGCATCCTCCGCAGCATCTCGCTCGCCCAATCCGCCCACTTGGGACAGAACTGGGCCAGGAATGCGTAGAGCCGCGGTTGCGTCGCGTGGCTGGGGAGACGTTTGCGCCAGTTCAACAGTTCGGCGCCGAACTGTTCCTCGACCGAGTCGGCGGCTTCATCGCGGAATGGCGTTGCCGGCGCAATGCCGAAGTCGTAGAGGCCACGGAGGATGCCGCGGAACAAGCCATCGGCCTGCACGTGCATACCCAAGCCGACAAGATGTTCGACTTCGTCGGCGTAGGGCTCAAGCGCCTTTTCGATCATCTCGGCGGCCACCTCACCGGGGTCCGAATAGCCATCGTGCCGGGGCCCGGCGCGGTCCCACACGTCCTCGACACTCAACGATTCCAATTCGGCCAGGACGTCCGCCGCCACATCGCCCGCATCGACTGCGCTGAGCAGGTCTTTGGCCATGGACTCGATGACCTTGGCCCATTCCGGATCGCGATCGGCAAGCCTGCGCAGGATGACGAGCGCGTCGTCGCCGCGCAGCGCTTGCAGGATGGTGTCGAGGTCCCGGGTGCCTTCTGCCGGCGGGCCACGTCGAGTCTTGCTTGCCATCGCTGAGCCCCCTTGCGCAACGCTCAAATCTCGTCGCTGAGGTCGTGCATTTCGAGCTTGAATTGGAAGCCTGTGTAGGTCGCCACCATGCGTCCGAACTCGTTCCAGGAGATGTTGCGACCGTCGATCACGACCACGGGCAATTCGGTTTCGCCCTCGGGGTCGCTCTCGATTCTGGCGCGAACGATGCCACGGTCGCTGATTTGCAGCCCATGCGCACCCTCTTCGAGGTGCGAATCGGCAAGGCCTCGGCGCATCTTGGTGACGAGCCGAGCGAGCAATTCGAGCAGGTCGCCTTCCTCGTGCCCGATGACCTTGAAGCAATAGCCCTCGGACTGGTCTTCGTTGAACTCGATCGCATCGATCGTGACGCCGGCAGCGAACAAGTGGGTGCGAAACTGGAAAAAATGCTCGCGGCCATGGGCGTCGCTCATGGTCAACGGTTCGAAATCGATGTGCTCGAAGTCGACCAGTCCACCGCGACGGGCAGCGTCGAGATTGAAGCAGCGGCCGCACAGCAGGCGTGAGGGTCCACCGTCACTGCTGCCATAGAGGACTGAATCGAACGGGCGCGGCGCAACACCGCAGGACTCGCAGGAGTTGGGGGTCTCTTCGGGCATTCGGGGCTCCAGTCGATTTCGAACCTACGGCGAACAGCGCCAGCATGCGCAGCGGGCCACCGCAACCATTTTCGATGGACGCGGGCATGAGCGCCTGCTAGCGGGGGAGAGGAGCTGGCAGCTGGAGTGGCATCTGTGGGTCGGGAGCGCCCGGTTCGCCGGTCGGATTTGCGGACCTCGAAGCCGTCATCCAAGCGCGCCTCGGTGAATCAGGGCTTGCGGGGCCATCTCCATCTAAAAACGACCGCTCAAACGGTGACAGACTCCCTATGTTGACACGTCGAAATCAACATAACGGGTGCATGTTGTCCATGACGGTGGTCTTGCCGCGGCCGTTGGCGCCCGCGAGGGCGACCAGTTCGGCACCGTCGGCCAGCCGTTC
>DASQFA010000788.1:0-9904 GCA_035633375.1 Rubrivivax sp. | reverse complement strand
TCGAGCGAAGCGTCCACCAGGGCGTGGATCGCAAGCACCCGATCGACGCCGAGTGCCTGGTTCAAGCTGTCCTGTGCCATCTTCCAGCGGCGCTGTGCCTCGGCACGCTTGTCGCGGCCTGCCGGCGTGAGGTGCACCAGTCGGCTGCGTCCATCGTCGCCAGGCGACATCTCGAGCCAGCCCGCGGCCAGCATCGGCTGCAGATTGCGTGTCAGCGTGGACGCATCCATGGTCATTGCCGCCGCCAGGTCACCAGGGCGGATGGGGCCGAGCTTCCGCACATGCGACAGCAGCGAATACTGCGTGGTCTTCAGCCCGGCCTTGGCCATCTCGGCGTCGTAGCGCTGCGAGACACGGCGCACCAGCTGGCGCAGCTTGAAGTTGGTGCAGCCCTGCGGCCGGGTCGGTGCATCACGCATATCGTCGATTGTAGATACAACCGTTTTGATTGCAACTGTCCGCAGCCGATGATGACCGAAGACCCCGTCGCCGTCCGATGGCGGCGGCGGGCATCCGCGCTAAAGTCGGTGCCGATCTCACAGCGCCCTGGCATGACCTCGATCGCACCGCACCTGCCCGCCGCCGTCCTGAGCTACCACGCGCACGTCTACTACGACCCGGTGGCCACGCGGGCGACGGCCGAGGCGCTGCGCCAGCGCATTGCCGAAAGCGAAGCGGCGCAAGAGTCGCCGATCGCGGCCAACATTTCGCCGCCCATTGCACCTTGAGCGCAGCCATGGCGGATCGATCGATGGTCTTCGTTCCCGCCGTGCAAGCGCTGGCTGGCGCCACCCCGCTGGCCTGGTGTTTTGCCTTCGTCGACGGCAAGCTGCTGCTGCCCGATGCCGCCGCGGCGGCGCTGCAGCCGCATGCGCTGCAGGCCTTCGACGGCGTGGCGCAGGCGCGTCACTACCTGGGGCGGCTGGACGACATCGACTGCTGGGCGCTCAGCCTGAGCCAGGTGCCGGCGGGCTGGCGCGCCACCGCGCTGCGCGCCGCCATGCTGCAGTGTCCCGACGCGCTGATGGGTCTGGCCGGCCGCGCCGCCATGGTGCTGGAGTGGGACCGCACCCACCGCTTCTGCGGCGTGTGCGGCACGCCCACCGAGCTGCTGCCGCATGAGCGCTCGCGCAAATGCCCGGCCTGCGGCCACGCCGCCTATCCGCGCCTGAGCCCGGCGATGATGGTGCTGGTGTGGCGTGGGCGCGAGCTGTTGCTGGCGCGCTCGCGGCATTACGTGGCCGGCATGTTCAGCGCCCTGGCGGGTTTCGTCGAGCCGGGCGAATCACTCGAGGAGTGCGTGCACCGCGAGGTGGCCGAGGAGGTGGGCGTGCAGGTGCGCGGCCTGCGCTACTACGGCAGCCAGAGCTGGCCCTTCCCGCACAGCCTGATGGTGGCCTACACGGCCGAATGGGTGGCTGGCGACATCGTGCCGCAGGAAGACGAGATCGAGGCCGCAGGCTGGTTCGACATCGACACGCTGCCCGGCATCCCACCGCGCTTCTCCATCGCCGGGCACCTGATCCGCGACACCGTCGAGGCCATGCGACACCAAGCGGCGGCTTGATTTGCGCTGAAGCAGCCTCAGTTTCCTGTGTCACCGGAGAACTTGCATGGGTGCCACCGATGGTTTCCTGCTCGACGCCTATTCGCGCACCGTCAGCGAGGTGGTGGACCGGCTGGCGCCGAGCGTGGCCGCGGTGCGTGTCGGCACCGGCCGCGAAGGCGCCGGCTCCGGCTCGGGCTTCCTGTTCACGCCCGACGGCTACCTGCTGACCAACTCGCATGTCGTGCGCTCGGGCCGGCCTGCGTTTGCGCAAGGCCAGGCCAAGCCGGCCTTCGGCGTGTCGCTCGACGACGGGCGCGAATTCGCCGCCCGCTTCGTCGGCGACGATCCCGACACCGACCTGGCCGTGCTGCACATCGACGGCCTGTCGAACGGTGCACTGACGCACGCGCCACTGGGCAGCTCGGTCGGGCTGAAGCGCGGCGAGATCGCCATCGCCATTGGCAACCCGCTGGGCTTTGCGCACACCGTCACTTCGGGCATCGTCAGCGCGCTCGGGCGCAGCATGCGCGCCAGCAACGGTCGGCTGATCCCCAACGTGATCCAGACCGATGCGGCACTGAACCCCGGCAACTCCGGCGGCCCCTTGCTGAACGCACGCGCCGAAGTCATCGGCGTGAACACCGCCATCATTCGCGGGGCGCAATCGATCTGCTTCGCGGTGGCCATCGACATCGCCAGCTGGGTCATCCCGCAATTGCTGCAGCACGGCCGCGTGCGCCGCGCGCACCTGGGCGTGGGCGGCAGCACCGTGCCCCTGCACCGCCGCGTGGTGCTGGCCCATGGCCTGGCGCAACAGCAGGGCGTGCGCGTGTCGAGCGTCGAGAAGGACAGTCCCGCCGACCGCGCCGGGTTGCACGAGGGCGATGTCCTGATCGGCCTGGACGGCGTGGTCATCGACTCGGTCGACCGGCTGCACCAGACGCTGGACGCCAGCCGCATCCAGCGCGACTGCGCACTCAAGCTGTTGCGTGGCACCTTGTCGCCGCAACCGATGTACCGGGTGGTACGGCCGGTGGAGCGAAGCGCTGCGACCTGAGACGCGTTGGCGTGCATCGGCATGGGCTGCGAATGACATGATGGGCTCGCGCGGGCACACTGGCAGGGCGCGCCACGGCAAGGCTGCAACGGGAGAGCGTGGATGTTTGAATCGGCAGAGATCGGTCACCAGGTCAGCAAGGCTGCATACCGTGAGGCACTGCCTGCGTTGCGCGCTGCGTTGCTCGAAGCCCAGGTCGACCTGGACACCCACAAGAAGGGCCCCGTCGTGGTGCTGATCAGCGGCCAGGATGGCGCGGGCAAGGGCGAGACCATCAACACGCTCTATGAGTGGATGGACCCCAGGTTCATCACCACGCTGGCCTTCGCCGAGCCCACCGACGAGGAAAGCGACCGCCCGGCAATGTGGCGGTACTGGCGGTCTCTGCCGCCCAAGGGGCGGGTCGGCATCTTTGCCGGCTCCTGGTATTCGGATCCGATTCGCCAGCGTGTCCAGGGCGAGATTCCGATGAAGCATCTCGACGCGCGGGCGGACCAGATCAATCGCTTCGAACAGATGCTGGTCAACGAGGGCGCGCTGGTCTTGAAGTTCTGGCTTCATCTGACCAAGGAGGGCCAGAAGAAGCGGCTCAAGGCGCTGGAGAGCGACCCGCGCACCGCATGGCGCGTCACCCAGTGGAACTGGGACCGGCTGAAGACCCACGAACGGCTGCAGGAGGTTGCCGGTCACTTGCTGCGCGTGACCAACACGCCGTGGGCACCGTGGGTGGTGGTTGAAGGCACCGATGACCGCTATCGCTCACTGACGGTGGGGAAGATCATGCTCGATGCCATCAGGCAAAAGCTGGCCAGCCCCGACAGGCCGGCATCGCCTCTTGCGCCCATGGTGCGGGTGGACACGGACGGCCGCAATGTCCTGTCCGAGCTCGAGCTGAATCTCAGGCTGGCCGACAAGCCGTATGGGGTTGAACTTGCCAGGTGGCAGTCACGCCTGTCCGAGCTGGTGCGCGACCCACGTTTCAAGAGCCGCTCTCTGGTGTGCGCTTTCGAGGGGGCAGACGCAGCGGGCAAGGGCGGCGCCATCCGGCGCATCGGTGGCGCGTTGGATGCGCGGCAATACAGGATCGTCCCTGTGGCCGGGCCCACCGAGGAAGAGCGGGCACAACCCTACATGTGGCGATTCTGGCGACACCTTCCGCACAAGGGGCATGTCGTCATCTTCGACCGCACCTGGTACGGCAGGGTGCTGGTCGAGCGGGTGGAGGGGTTCTGCACGCAGAACGACTGGTCACGCGCTTACAGCGAGATCAACGATTTCGAACATGAACTCACGGACGCTGGGGTGATCGTGGTCAAGTTCTGGCTGCAGATCAGCCAGGAAGAGCAGCTCAGACGCTTCCAGGAGCGTGAGAAGATCGAATTCAAGCGCTTCAAGATCACGCAGGAAGACTGGCGCAACCGCGAGAAATGGGCGGCCTATCAGCAGGCGATCTGCGACATGGTCGAGCGCACCAGCACCGGCGCGGCACCTTGGACGCTGGTAGAGGCCAATGACAAGAACCATGCCCGGGTCAAGATCCTGCGCACGCTGTGCCAACGCCTCGAAGCAGAACTCGGTGGCGTGGCCGCACCTCGCGCACCCGCGGTTTCAACCAAGGTGAACAAGGCGAGCAAGGCGGTCAAGCGCGGCAGACCTGCGGCCAGGCCTGCGAAGTCGTGAAGCGGGCACACTGCGGCATCATCATCCCCGCTGCGACAAGACAAGCCCCGCATGCACACCCCCGACGCAAGCGCCGCGATGCCCCCATCCTCGTCCGTCGCGGCCGCGTTCTGGCGCGTCATGCCGGCCGACCTCGACGCCGCCGAGACGCAGGAGTGGCTGGAGGCCTTCCAGTCGCTGGTGCGCACGCAGGGCCAGGAGCGCGGCACCTACATCCTGCGCCGCCTGCTCGACTCGGCGCGGCAGCTGCGCGTGCCCTTGCCGGCGGTGCTGAACACAGCCTATGTCAACACCGTCACGCTCGACCGCCAGCCGCCGTTTCCGGGCCATCTGGAGACCGAAGCGCGCCTGTCGGCCATGGTGCGCTGGAACGCGCTGGCCATGGTCGTGCGCGGCAACCGCCTGTCCTCCGATCTCGGCGGGCATATCGCCACCTATGCCTCCATCGCCGACCTGTTCGAGGTCGGCTTCAACCACTTCTTCCGCGCCGGACAGGATGGCGACCTGGTCTTCTTCCAGCCGCATGCCTCGCCGGGCGTCTACGCGCGCGCCTTCCTCGAAGGACGCCTGAGCGAAGCCCAGCTCGAGAACTACCGCCAGGAGACGCTGGGCGGCGGGCTGTCGTCGTACTGCCACCCCTGGCTGATGCCCGACTTCTGGCAGTTCCCCACCGGCTCGATGGGGCTGGGCCCGATCACCGCGATCTACCAGGCGCGCTTCATGCGCTACCTGCAGGGCCGCGGCATCCATCGAACGGCGGGCCGCAAGGTCTGGGCCTTCGTCGGCGACGGCGAGATGGACGAGCCCGAGTCGCTGGCGGGGCTGTCACTGGCGGCGCGCGAAGGCCTGGACAACCTGGTCTTCGTCGTCAACTGCAACCTGCAGCGGCTGGACGGCCCGGTGCGCGGCAACGGCTCGGTGGTGCAGGAGCTGGAAGGCCTGTTCGCCGGCGCCGGCTGGAACGTCATCAAGCTGATGTGGGGCAGCGATTGGGATTCGCTGTTCGCGCGCGACCATGAAGGCATCCTGACCAAGCGCCTGCACGAGACCGTCGACGGCGAGTTCCAGGCCTATGCCGCCACCGATGGCCAGCACAACCGCGAGCTCTTCTTCAACAAGTACCCGGAACTGCAGCAACTGGTGGCTCACCTGTCCGACGACGACATTGACCGCCTGCGGCGCGGTGGCCACGATCCGGTGAAGATCCACGCCGCCTATCACGCCGCCGTGTCGCACCGCGGTGCGCCGACGGTGGTCCTGGCGCAGACCAAGAAGGGCTATGGCATGGGCCACTGGGGCCAGGGCAAGATGGGCTCGCACCAGCAGAAGAAACTCGAGGACGACGCCCTGCTGGCCTTCCGTGATCGATTCGATCTGCCGCTGAGCGACGCGGACGTGAGCGCGCTGCGCTTCTTCAGGCCCGACGCGGCCAGCCCAGAGATCAAGTACCTGCACGCGCAGCGCGCCAGGCTCGGCGGTTACCTGCCGGCGCGGCGCACCACGGCACCGCGCCTGCCCGGCCCGAGCGCCGAAGACACGGCCCGGCTGATCGCACGTCAGGCCGCGCGCGAGCAGTCGACGACGATGGTCTTCGTGGCGCAGTTGACCGAGCTGCTGCGCGACCCGCATATCGGCCGGCACATCGTGCCCATCGTCGCCGACGAGGCACGCACCTTCGGCATGCAGAGCCTGTTTCGCCGGGTCGGCATCTATGCCGCGCAGGGGCAGCTCTACGAGCCCGAGGACAAGGACGAACTGCTGTACTACAAGGAATCGAAGGACGGCCAGATCCTCGAAGAAGGCATCACCGAGGCCGGCGCCATCAGCAGCTGGATCGCCGCGGCCACCAGCTACAGCACGCATGGCGTACCGATGCTGCCGTTCTACATCTTCTATTCCTGTTTCGGCTTCCAGCGCATCGGCGACCTGATCTTCTGCGCCGCCGATTCGCGCTCGCGCGGCTTTCTCATCGGCGCCACGGCCGGGCGCACGACGCTGTCCGGCGAAGGCCTGCAGCACCAGGACGGCACCAGCCTGCTGGCGGCATCGACGGTGCCGAACTGCCGCGCCTACGACTGCGCCTTCGGCTACGAACTGGCCACGCTCATCGCGCACGGCACGCGGCGCATGCTCGACGAGCAGCGCGACGAGTTCTACTACCTGACGGTGATGAACGAGAACTACCTGCAGCCGCCCATGCCGCAGGGCGAGCCGCAGCTCGAGGATCACATCCTGCGCGGCCTGCACCGGCTGGGCGATCACGCGCCGCAGCAGCCGCAGCTGCGCCTGGTGGGCGCCGGGGCGATCCTGCTCGAAGTCATCGCCGCGGCGCAGCTGCTGGCACGGGATTTCGCCATCCGCGCCGAGGTCTGGAGCGCCACCAGCTTTGTCGAACTGGCGCGCGAGGCGCGCGAAGTGCAGCGCCTGAAACGTCTGCAGGCCACGCCTGCACCCGACGCCAGCCACGTGTCGCGGTGCCTCGACGGCGATCTTCCCGTGGTGGCGGCCAGCGACTACGTGCGCGCCGTGCCGCAGCTCATCGCCGAGTACGTGGCGGCCCCCTACACCACGCTGGGCACCGACGGCTTCGGCCGCAGCGGCACGCGCACGGCGCTGCGGCGCTTCTTCGAGGTCGACCGTTTCCACGTCGCCGTCGCCGCGCTCGACGCGCTGGCACGCAGCGGCGCGATCGACGCCACTGCAGTGCAGAACGCCGTCGCCCGCTACGGACTCGATCTCGACGGCGGCGCGCCTTGGCAACGCTGAACCCTGGCGCCTGAGCCGGTGCGCGCGGTGCAGGGTGCCGCCCGGCCGCGAAGACGCCGCTGCAGCGCCGCGCCCTCGCCCGGTGGCGATGCACACAGCACCACGCAGCGGCACGGGCCCGGGCAGCGGCCGCCTACACTGCGCAGCGCGCCGGCCTGTGCCACCCGCCGGCGCGACACCCAGGCGCAACCGATCTCCCCACTTCAACCCCATGCTGAGCTGGCTATTCAAGAAACGCAGCACTTCGGCCACCGCGGCCGGAAAGAGCACGCCACCGCACCCGCAAGCCCCATTGCCGCAGCCGCCTGCTGCGCCGGCGCAGGCGCAGGCGCCGGCGAAGGCTGCAGATTCTGCAGCGACGGCCATGAGCGATGCGCAGTGGTCGGCTGAAATGCTCGCCGTGCAAGGCGACGACGCGGCGCTGCTGCGCCTGGCGCTGGCAGCGCCGACGCTCGACCGCAAGATCGCTTGCCTGCAGGCACTCAACACCGAGGCGTCGCTCAAGCAGGCCGAGCGTGAGTTTCGCAACCGCGACCGTAAGGCGCATCGCCTGGCCAAGCAGCGGCTCGAGGCGGCCGTGGCGCAGCGTGAAGCCCGTGCCACGGCACAGATGCTGCTGCAGCGTACCGGTGCACTTCTGGGCCAGACGCAGGTGCCGGTGAACCACCTCGTGGCACTGGACCGCGAATGGGCCGCCCTGCCTGCGCCGGCGCTGGAGCCGCAGCAATGCCGGCAGTTCAGCGAATGGCGCGAGCGCATCGACGCCACGTTGCGTGAAGACGAGGCATCACGCCAACGCCTGCAGCGTTGGTGCGCCGACGCCAGGCGCAGCCTGCCCGAATGGCGACGCGGCCTCGGCGACGCGGCCGAGCGCGGCCTGGCGATCGAGGTCAGCTCACTGTGCGTGCCCATCAAGGCGCTGTGCGATGCAAGCCCTGGCGCCCCGGCCGTCGACGAGCTGGCACTGTCGTTGGCGCAGTTGCTGCAGGACTCGACGGCTGTGGAGCAACGACTGGCCTGGCTTGAAGCGCAGGCAGCGCCGGCCCCGGACGGCAGGCCGGAGCCCGCGCCTGCCCAGGCGCCGACCGAAGCCCGGGCACGCTGGGACGCGTTGCCAACGCCGCTGGATGACGAGCTAATGCGTCGGCTGGAGCAACGCTTCGAGCGGGCGCAGGCCGCACTTCAAGCCACCTCGCCTGCGGTGGCCGCACCGGCGCCGGCCAGGCCAGGCCGCACGCGGCTGGCTGCCGAGCCATCACAAACACCGGATCGAGATCTTCTCGAAAGCCTGCTGCAGCAGGCCGAAGCATGGTTGGCCGAAGGCCAACTCAGCGCCCTGCAGCAGGGCTTGTCGGCCATCGACGTGGCACTGGGCAGCGCCAGCGCCGCGGCCCTGCCCGAGGCCTGGCGCGCGCGGCATCAGGCCTTGCGCGCCGAACACGCGCGCCTCAAGGGCTGGCAGCGCTGGGGCGGCGGGCGCGCCCGCGACGACCTGTGCGCACAGGCCGACGCCCTGGCACAGCACACCTTGCACGCCGCCGATGCCAGCCTGCCGCATGCGCCAAAGCTGAACCTGAAGCAGCACGCACAAGAGATCCACGCGCTGCGCCAGCGCTGGAAGGAGCTCGATCGCCTGGGCGCAGCGGCCAGCCTCGAGATGTGGCAGCGCTTCGACGCCGCCCTGCAAACCGCCTACCAGCCGGTGGCGGCGCAGCACGCCGCACTGAAGGCGGCGCGCCAGGACAACCTGGTGGCACGCGAAACGCTGCTCGCCGCGCTCGAGGCACTGGCCGTGCCGCCGGTCGAGGCCCAGGCCGTTCCGCAGGCCATGCGGCAGGCTGAGGCTCAGGCTGTGCCGCAGGGCGAGGCACAGGCCGAGGTGCAGGGCGAGGCCATCGCCTGGCGCGAGCTGCTGCGTGAACGCGACCGTTTCCAGCTGGCCTGGCGCAAGCTCGGCCCGATCGAGCACACCGCGCCCGCGCAGGCCTGCGCGCCACTGCAGCAACGCCTGCGCTCGGCCCTGGAGCGCATCGACACGCCGTTGCAGCAGGCGCAGCAAGCGGCCGCCGTCGCCCGCGAGGCCTTGATTGCGCGCGCGCAGGCGCTGCAGCCCGGCGCCGGCCATCGTTCGGCGCCGAACGACGCCGCCCGGCCACTGCGCGAGTTGCAGGCCGAATGGCAGGATCAGGCGCGCCGGCTGCCGCTGCCGCGCGCGCTGGAAGCGGCGTTGTGGGCACGCTTCAAGGCCGCCACCGACGCGGTGTTCGCGCAGCGACATGCCGCCTTGGCCGCACGCGACGCCGAACTGGCCGCCAAGTTGGCGGCGCGAGAGGCGCTGCTCGAACGTCTTGCGCTGCTACCGGACGATGCGCCGGCCGCCGAGATCGAGCGCGCGCTGGCGCAGGTGGATCGTGCCTGGCGCCAGGGCGGCGAGCTGCCTCGCGGCATCGCCGAGGGCCTCGAAACCCGCTATCGCTCGGCTCGCGCCGCTGCAGCGCAGAAGCTGGACGACGGCTTGCGCAGGGCTTGGTTCGCCCAATGCGATGGCCTGGTGCATGCGCTGCAGCAGTGCGAGCTGCGCGAGGACTCGTCCGATGCGACCGAAGACCCGGGCCCACGCCCGGACGCATTGGCCGGATTGCCGGCAAGTTGGCAGCAGGCACTGGCGCAACGCTGGGCGCGCAGCACCCAGGCGGGCCCGCTGCCCGAGACCGAAGTCGATGAACTGCTGCTGCAACTCGAAGCCGCGCTGGCGTTGCCCACGCCGGCGCCGTGGCAGGCGGCGCGGCAGCTACTGAAGCTGCGCGCGTTGAAGCAGGCCCTGGAAGGACGCGGGGCAGTGGCGCAGGGGC
>DASQFA010000787.1:0-1669 GCA_035633375.1 Rubrivivax sp. | reverse complement strand
CCGGAGCTGAAGGCCAACGCCGCCTTCCAGGACCTGCGCGTGCAGCTCGAAGGCACCGAGAACCGCATCACCGTGGCGCGCAACCGCTACATCAAGGCGGTGAACGACTTCAACGTGCTGGCGCGCAGCTTCCCGACCAACCTGACGGCGATGATCTTCAGCTACCCGGTGAAGCCGAACTTCACGGTGCAGAACGAAGCCGCCATCAGCGCGCCGCCGAGCGTGAGCTTCGACAAGGCCGCGGCACCGGCCGCCGCTGCATCGAAGTGATCCGCCCCTGAACGCTCGCAGGCCCGTGCCGCCGATGCGCGCGCTGCGGCTCACGCTTGCCGCCTGGCTGATGGCTGCCATGGCCTTGGCGCTGGCACCGGCCCGGGCGCAAGACCTGCTGCCGGTGCCGGCGCTGACGGCACGCGTCATCGACCAGACCGGCACGCTCGACGCATCGCAGCAGGCCGCGCTCGAAAGCAAGCTGGCGGCCTTCGAGCAGGCCTCGGGGCCGCAGATCGTGGTGCTGCTGGTGCCGACCACGCAGCCCGAAGACATCAGCTCCTATGCGCAGCGCGTGGCCGACAGTTGGAAGATCGGCCGCCGCGAGGTCGGCGACGGCCTGCTCATCGTGGTGGCGAAGAACGACCGGCGCGTGCGCATCGAGGTGGCCAAGGCGCTGGAAGGCGCGGTGCCGGACCTGGCGGCACGGCAGATCATCGACCGCGCCATCAGCCCGGCCTTCAAGGCCGGCAACTTCGCTGGCGGGCTGAACGCCGGCGTGGACGGATTGATGGCACGCATCAAGGGCGAAGGCCTGCCGGTGCCCGAGCCACGGTCCTCGCAGAGCCCGGTCGACGGGTCGTGGCAGGAACTGCTGATCTTCTTCTTCGTGGCGGTGCCAGTCATCGGCGGCATTCTCAGCAAGGTGATGGGGCGCAGGCTGGGCTCGCTGGTCACGGCCGGCGGCACCGGTGCCGCAGCCTGGGCCCTAAGTGCGAGCCTGTTGATCGGAGGCGTGGCGGCCGTGTTGGCGCTGGTGGTGGTGGGCATCCTGGGCGTCGGTGCCGCCCAGCGAGGGCTGGGACGGACCTCCGGCCGTGGCGGCCCGATCATCTGGGGCGGCGGCGGCTTTGGCGGCGGTGGTGGTTTCGGTGGCGGCGGTGGTGGTTTCGGCTCGGGCGGGGGCGGCGACTTCGGCGGCGGCGGCGCATCGGGAGACTGGTAGATGATTCGGCTGCTGCGCATCCTCAAGCACCGCTGGCATGACGAAACCGACGCGCACCGCGCGCTCGACGAAGCGGCGCTGACGCGTCTGCAGACACAGGTGCATTCCCGCGAAAAGCTGCACCGAGGCGAGATCCGCGTTTGCATCGAAGCGGGCTTGCCCCTGTCCTATCTGTGGCGCGACGCCACGCCGCGTGAACGCGCCTTGGCCATGTTCGGCAAGTTGCGCGTGTGGGATACCGAGCACAACAGCGGCGTTCTGATCTACCTGCTGCTGGCCGAACATGCGATCGAGATCGTCGCCGACCGCGGCTTGAACCCGCATGTGTCGCCCGAGCAGTGGCGCAGCCTGAGCGAAGGTATGTCGGCGGATTTCAAGGCCGGGCGCTTCGAGAAAGGCCTGGTCACGGCCATCGACAGGGTCGACAGCCTGCTGAACCAGCACTTTCCGCTG
>DASQFA010000786.1:0-18714 GCA_035633375.1 Rubrivivax sp. | reverse complement strand
GGTGGCCGAGTTGCTGCGCGTGTTCATGCCCGAAGGCAGCAACGAGGCGCGGCTGATCGATCAGGTGGACACGCAGCTCAACAAGGTCGTCGAGCTGGGCTTCGTGCGCCGCCTGCGTGGCCAGGACGGCATGTTCGAGGTACAGCGCATCCTCAAGGCCTATGTCGATGCGCAGTGGCTGGGCGAGTTCGACACGCGGTTGGCGGCGTACCGGGCGCAGTTGCAGGGCAAGCCGGGGCCCGACGATGAAGAATGAATCGCTGCCGCTGGACTTCACGGCCGACGAAAGCCTGTCGGGCTTTCGCCTGCAGCGGCTGGAGGTCTTCAACTGGGGCACCTTCGACGCGCGCGTCTGGACGCTGCGCGCCGACGGCCGCAATGCGCTGCTGACCGGCGACATCGGCTCGGGCAAGTCGACCCTGGTCGACGCCGTGACCACGCTGCTGGTGCCCGCCCACCGCGTGGCCTACAACAAGGCGGCCGGTGCCGATGCGCGCGAGCGCACGCTGCGCAGCTACGTGCTGGGCCACTACAAGGCGGCGCGCAGCGATCTCGGTGGCGCGGGCCGGCCGGTGGCGCTGCGCGGGCCGAACAGCTATTCGGTGATCCTGGCCGTATTCCACAACGCCGGCTACGACCAGACGGTGACACTGGCGCAGGTGTTTTGGCTGAAGGACCCCGCCGGCCAGCCGCTGCGCCTGTACGCGGTGGCCGAGAAGGCCTTGAGCATTGCCGGTGACTTTGCCGATTTCGGCACCGACATCGTCAAGCTGCGCAAGCGCCTGCGTGCCGGCGGCGTGGTGGTGGAAGACAGCTTCCCGCCTTACGGTGCGCTGTTGCGCCGCCATTTCGGCATCCACAACGAGCAGGCGCTGGAGCTGTTCCACCAGACGGTGTCAATGAAGTCGGTGGGCAACCTCACCGACTTCGTGCGCAGCCACATGCTCGAGCCTTTCGACGTGGCGCCCCGGCTGGCGGCGTTGATCGCACACTTCGACGACCTGAACCGCGCCCACGAGGCGGTGCTGAAAGCGCAGCGTCAGGTCGCGCTGCTGCAGCCGCTGGTGGCCGATGGCGAGCGCCATGCCGAGCTGGCCAGCGCCATCGAGCGACAACGCGGCGCGCGCGACGCGCTGCAGGCCTGCTTTGCCGGCCACAAGGCCACGCTGCTGGAGCAGCGTGTACAGCATCTGAGCGACGAGCTGGCGCGGCACGGCAGCCATGTCGAGCGGCTGATCGCCCAGCAACGCGAACAGCAGACACAGGAACGTGAACTGCGCCGCGCCATCGCCGACAGCGGCGGCGACCGCATCGAACGCCTGGCGCTGGAGATCTCACGCAAGGAAGTCGAAAAGCAGCGCCGCGCCGACAAGGCCACGCGCTACGACGTGTTGCGCCAGGCCCTGGGACTGCTGGCGCTGCATGGGGCGGAAGACTTCGTCACGCAGCGCGCCTTGTGCGCACCGCTGCGCGAGGCCGCCGCCCAGCGTGAGGCGGCTGTGCAGAACGAGCTGAACGAGCTGGGCGTGGCCTTTGCACAGGGCCGCCAGGAGCACGCCGAGCTGACGCAGGAGCTGGCCAGCCTGAAGGCGCGCCGCAGCAACATCGACGCCCAGCAGGTGGCGTTGCGCGCCGCACTGTGCTTAGCGCTGCAGCTGGACGAGGCGCTGATGCCTTATGCCGGCGAGCTGATCCAGGTGCGCGAAGACGAGCGCGACTGGGAGGGCGCGGCCGAACGGCTGCTGCGCAGCTTCGGGCTGTCGCTGCTGGTGCCCGATGCGCACTATGCCGCGGTCAGCGAATGGGTGGACCGCACCCAGCTCAAGGGCCGCTTCGTCTACTTCCGCGTGCGGCCCGGCAAGAAGGAAGGGCGCGGCAACAGCGGCGGCGAACTGCCCGTGTTGCACCCCGACTCGATGGCGCGCAAGCTCGTCATCAAGCCCGACTCCGCCTTCTACGCCTGGCTCGAGCGCGAACTGGCGCATCGCTTCGACCTCGCGTCCTGCACCAGCGCCGAGCAGTTCCGCCGCGAGGCGCGCGCCATCACACGCGCCGGCCAGATCAAGGGCGCGGGTGAACGCCACGAGAAGGACGACCGCCACCGCATCGACGACCGCAGCCGCTACGTGCTGGGCTGGAGCAACCAGGCCAAGATCGCCGCGCTGGAGGCCAAGGCCAAGGGGCTGCAGGCGCGCCTGGGTGAGGCCGGCCAACGCATCGCCGTGCTGCAGAAGGAGCAGCAGCAGGCGCGCGAGCGGCTGCAGGCGCTGGACAAGCTGGAGGAGTACCGTGACTGGGCCGAGCTCGACTGGCGCGGCAGTGCCAGCGAACTGGCCACGCTGCAGGACGAGAAGCAGCGGCTGGAAGCCGCCTCGGACGTGCTGAAGACGCTGGCGTCGCAGCTTGCGGCGCTGGAGGCGGCGTCGGCCAGGACCGCCGAGCAGTTGAAGAAGCGCGAGGCTGAGCAGGCGCAAACGCAGCTGAAGCACAGCCAGGCGCTGCAGCTGCGCGAACAGGTGCAGGCCTTGCTGGATGCGCCCGGCTTTGCCGCCCATGCGCGGCACTTCGGGCAGATCGAAGGCTGGCGTGCCGAGGCCCTGGGCGAACACACGCTCAGCGTGGAATCCTGCGACAGCCGCGAACAGGACATGCGCCGCTGGCTGCAGGAACGCATCGACGCCGACGACAAGAAGCTGGCGCGCCTGACCGAAAGGATCGTGCGCGCCATGACCGAGTACAAGGAAGCCTACAAGCTCGACACGCAGGAGGTCGACGCCGGTGTGGCGGCCCTGCCCGAATACCGCGCCATGCTGGCCCAGTTGCAGGCCGACGACCTGCCGCGTTTCGTGGCGCGCTTCAAGGAACTGCTCAACGAGAACACCATCCGCGAGGTGGCGCACTTCCAGTCGCAACTGCACCGCGAGCGCGAGACCATCAAGGAGCGTGTGGCGCGCATCAACGAATCGCTGACGCAGATCGACTACAACCCCGGCCGCTTCATCGCGCTGGAAGCGCAGGCCGCCACCGACGCCGAGGTGCGCGACTTCCAGACCGAACTGCGGGCCTGCACCGAAGGCACTCTGACGGGCTCGGACGACGCGCAGTACTCCGAGGCCAAGTTCCTGCAGGTCAAGCACATCATCGAACGCTTTCGCGGCCGCGAGGGCTCGGCCGAGGCCGACCGCCGCTGGGCGGCCAAGGTCACCGACGTGCGCCAGTGGTTTGTCTTCGCCGCCAGCGAGCGCTGGCGCGAGGACGGCAGCGAGCACGAGCACTATGCCGATTCCGGCGGCAAGTCGGGCGGCCAGAAGGAGAAGCTGGCCTACACCATCCTGGCCGCCAGCCTGGCCTACCAGTTCGGGCTGGAGTGGGGCGCAACGCGCTCGCGCTCGTTCCGCTTCGTGGTCATCGACGAGGCCTTCGGCCGCGGCTCGGACGAATCGGCCGAGTACGGCCTGCGCCTGTTCAAGCAGCTCAACCTGCAGCTGCTGATCGTCACCCCGCTGCAGAAGATCCACATCATCGAGCCCTTCGTGGCCAGCGTCGGCTTCGTGCACAACGAGGACGGCAGTGCGTCGAAGCTGCGCAACCTGGCGATCGAGGAATACCGTGCCGAGCGCGACGCCATGACATGACAGCGGTATGGACCACGGCACCCGACCTGCGCGCGCAGGTGCTGCGGCGCTGGGACAAGGGCGAACTGCTGGCCGAGCTGGCCGCCCCCGGCGATCGCTTCCCGCTGCGCCTGAGCCTGCGCGGGCCCACGTCGAGCGAACTCTCCGAGCGCTTCGACGAGGTTCGCGCCTGGGCTGCCGAACTGCAGCAGCGCAGTGGCGCCGGCTACCGGCTGATGATGCGCGAGCTGCGCCATCGTGTCATCGGCCAGAACAGCCTGCCCGGCGAGGCCTGGGTGGACACGCTGGACGATGCCTTGCGGTTCATCGGCAAGACACGCGAGGCGCGGGCGTTCGCGGCCGTGCTGGCTGCCACGGGGCAACTGCAGCCGAGCCTGCTGCCCTGGCTTCAGCGGCAGCCGCTGCGCGCACTGGCCCTGGCCGAGGCCTGGCCGCGACTGCTGGACGTGGTGGCCTGGCTGCGGGTGCATCCGCGCCCCGGCATCTATCTGCGGCAGGTGGACCTGCCCGGCATCCACAGCAAGTTCATCGAAGCCCAGCGCGGCGTGCTGGCCGAACTGCTGGACCTTGCGCTGTCGCCCGACGCCATCGACGCCACGGCCAGCGGCGCGGCACAGTTCGCGCGCCGCTACGGCTTTCGCGACAAGCCGCTGCGTGTGCGCCTGCGCTTCCTGGACCCGCGGCACCCGGCCTGGGTGAGCGGCACCGATGCCGACTACACCGTGTCGCAAGAGGCGTTTGCCAGGCTGGCGCCCGCCGCGCGCCGTGTCTTCATCACCGAGAACGAGATCAACTTCCTGGCCTTGCCGGCGGCTGTGGGCAGCCTGGTGGTGTTCGGCGCCGGCTATGGCTTCGACGCCCTGGCTCAGGCGGCCTGGCTGCAGCAGTGCACGGTGCACTACTGGGGCGACATCGACACCCACGGCTTCGCCATCCTCGACCAGCTGCGCGCGCACGTGCCGCACGCACGGTCGTTCCTGATGGACCGCGACACCTTGCTCGCACACCGGGCGCAGTGGACCCTGGAGCCGCTGCCCGTGCAGCGCGATCTGCCACGTCTGAACGAGGCCGAGCGACGGCTCTTCGACGATCTGCGCTGGCGCCGGCTGCGTGACGAGCCGTTGCGTCTGGAGCAGGAGCGCATCGCCTTCGGGTGCGTGCAGCGTGCGGTGTCGGCCCTGGCTTCGTCGTAAGCGGCTTTGCGAGCGGTCGCAATGTGAACCGGGTCGATGGCAACACCGGTCCGTTGACCCGCATCAATCTGGGCCTGCCAGGAATGCGGACACTGGTGTTTCGTGGAGCATCCCGTCGGCCTGAGCGCATGGCCGCGTATTCGGAGAGTGACATGTCCAAGATGAAGGCAGCGATCTTCGTGGAACCTGGGCGCATCGTGCTGGACGACAAGCCGATTCCGGATGTCGGGCCGCTGGATGCGTTGATGCGTGTCACGACCACCACCATTTGCGGCACTGACGTACACATCCTCAAGGGCGAGTACCCGGTGGCGAAGGGCCTGACGATTGGTCACGAGCCGGTCGGCGTGATCGAAAAACTGGGTTCGGCCGTGCAGGGTTACCGCGAAGGCCAGCGCGTCATCGCCGGGGCGATCACCCCCAGCGGCTGGAGCAATGCCTGCCTGTGTGGAACCTGCTCGCAGGACGGCGCCGGGACGCCCCATGGCTGGAAGGCCATGGGCGGCTGGCGCTTCGGCAACACCATCGACGGCTGCCAGGCGGAGTACGTGCGGGTACCCGACGCCATGGCCAACCTGGCCCCCGTGCCGGATGGCTTGACCGACGAACAGGTGCTGATGTGTCCGGACATCATGTCCACCGGTTTCAGCGGCGCAGAAAGCGCCGGCATTCGCATCGGTGACATCGTCGCCGTGTTTGCGCAGGGTCCGATCGGTCTGTGTGCCACTGCAGGTGCCAAGCTCAGCGGCGCGAGCCTGGTCATCGGCGTCGACCGGTTGCCTGCCCGCCTGGACATGGCGGCCCAGATGGGCGCCGATCACGTGATCGACGCCAGTCGCGCCGATCCTGTCGAAGAGATCATGCGGCTCACCGCGGGGCGCGGCGTCGACGTGGCCATCGAGGCCTTGGGAACTCAGCAGACATTCGAGGCCTGCCTGCGCGTGCTGCGACCCGGCGGGACCCTGTCGAGCCTGGGTGTCTACTCCACCGATCTGACGATCCCGCTCGGGGCCTTTGCCGCCGGGCTCGGCGACCATCGCATCGTCACCACGCTGTGCCCTGGGGGCAAGGAGCGCATGCGGCGCCTGATGTCGGTAATCGAAGGCGGGCGCGTCGACCTCGGGGCGATGGTGACTCACCGCTTCAAGCTCGACGACATCGAGGCCGCCTACGAGCTGTTCAGCCATCAGCGCGACGGCGTGCTCAAGGTCGCGATCACGCCCTGAGTGCGAGCTTCGGCGGTGGCTTGCCCAGTCACCCGGCGACGTCGTTCTCCTGTCACAGATCAACCTGCGTCCCAGGCGCAGGCGCCTCGACGCTCCAGCCCAGCTCGGCGGCGATGCGGTCGGCGAAGCCGCGGGCTGTCGACGCCTCGCCGTGCACGACGAAGCTGCGCTGCGGCGCGCTGCCGAAGCGCTTCAGCCATGCCAGCAGCGCCGCCTGGTCGGCATGGGCCGACAGCCCGCCGATCGTGTGGATGCTGGCGCGAACCCGGACCTCTTCGCCGAACAGGCGCACCTGCTTGACACCCTCCACGAGCCGCCGCCCCAGCGTGCCCTCGGCCTGGAACCCGATGATCACGATCGCGCATTCCGGGCGGCCGAGGTGGTGCCTCAGGTGGTGCTTGATGCGGCCGGCATCGCACATGCCGCTGGCTGAAATGATGATGGCACCTGCCTTGATGCGGTTCAGCGCCATCGACTCCTCGACACTGCGCGTGAAGCGCAGGTCCAGCCATTCCGGGTGCGACTGGCGCAGCGACAGCAGCGCCCGGCTTTCGTCGTCCAGGAACTCCTTGTGCTTCCAGGTGATCTCGGTCACCTTGTGGGCCATCGGCGAATCGACGAACACCTGCAGCCGGGGCAGCTTGCCCTGGCGGCACAGGTCCAGCAGCAGGTGCAGCAACTCCTGCGTGCGGCCGAGCGCGAAAGCCGGGATGATGATGTTGCCCTGGCGTCGTCGCAGCGTGTCGTCGATGACGAACACCAGTTCGTCGATGGTCTCGCTCAAGGGCCGGTGCAGCCGATTGCCGTAGGTGGACTCGACCACCAGCACGTCGGCTGATTCGATCGGCGTGGCATCGCGCACGATCGGCCGCCCGGGCTGCCCCAGGTCGCCCGAGAACACCAGCTTGCGCGTGCGGCCCTGCTCGCTGACCCACACCTCGACGATGGCCGAGCCGAGGATGTGGCCGGCGTCGCGGAAGCGGCAGCGCACCGACGCATGCGGCTGCACGTCTTCATCGTAGGCAGCGCCCTGCATTTGCTCGAGGCAGGCTTCGGCCTGGGCCACGGTGTACAGCAAGGCCGGCGCATCCGCCCGCGGTTGCCGGGCCCGGTTGCGCTGCGCGCGCGCCCACTCGCCCTCCTGGATGAAGGCGCTGTCCAGCAGCATCACCGACAGCAGGTCCACGGTGGCGCTGGTGGCAAAGACCGGTCCGCCGAAACCGAGTGCACACAAGCGCGGCAGCAGGCCGCTGTGGTCGATGTGGGCATGCGTGAGCAGCACGAAGTCGATCTGCCGCGGATCGAACGGCCAGGGCTTCAGATTGCGCTCGCGCGCCTCGCGCCCACCCTGGAACATGCCGCAGTCGACCAGGAAGCGCACGCCTTCGGTCTCGACCAGAAAGCACGAGCCGGTCACTTCCAGTGCCGCGCCGATGAAAGTCAGTTTCATGGTTCTCTCCCGTCGGCGAGGCGTCGCCGCGAATTGTGAAATGGCTGGGCAGTGCGCTGCAGCGGCGCTGCAGCCTGCGTCATGTCGGTCAGCGCCAGGCGGGTATCGGCACCCGCGGCCAGCAGGGCTGGTTTGGCGTCATGGTAGCGCGCCTCCACGGCGCGCAGGCCGGCGTCCAGGCCCGACACATCCGTCGGCGCAGACGGATCGCAGCACGCCAGCAGCGCGTCGGCCGCCGCCCCGAATGCCGCCCTGACCGAGGCCAAGGTGCCTCCGTCGGTCCCGGCGCCGGCAGTGCGGCTGCGGCGGCGAGCTGCACGAGCGCCATGACGCCAGTGACTTATACCCGCGCGTGCAGGACAAGCTTGCGCCGCCGGTTTGAGGCGGTCCGGGCCGTCATGCGGGAGCGCGCGAAACTTGCGCCAGCTCAACGGTTGCTGGCCCGATCGAACGCAGCATGTGCGCGTCGGCCCACTTGCCCAGTACTGATTGAATAGGGAGATCACCGTGAACCTGAAGCTTCATCTGCTGCAGTCCTTTGTCGCCATCGGCAGCGATGGCGCAACCTACAAGGTGCGAGGCTACGAACGCCTGGTCGAGGATCCGAGTTTCAACGACGGCCAGGACCACTGGCAGCCCACCGGCGTCGTCGAATACCGTCTGGAGGATGGCGCGCTTGTCGATGCGCATGGCGACGGGTCGATGCGCATCGTGAATTCGGGCGTGGCATTGACACGCCGTTAGCTGCTGCGCCGGCCCGGCCGCCAGCGCCATGCCCGCAGTGCCTGCCCCGGCCGCGCGCATGGAGTCGCGCCCTTGTGCCATACGCGCACTCGTTTGAGGTACACCGAGTGGATGCCACGCGCTGGCCGTCGAAGGGGAGTCGTTGCCCTTTCACGGCGTGCTGGAGGAGAATCTGGCCGACATATGGCAAGTGCAATCAAGCCTGGGCGCACGGCATGCTGCCCGAGACCCACTGACCGGCCTTGAAGCTATTCGTTTCCTATCAGCGCGCCGATACCGCGGTCGCCGCACACGCCCTGGCCTACGCATTGCGCTTGGGCGGGCATGAGGTGTTTGTCGACACAGGCAGCATTGGCGTCGGGGAGCTCTACCGCCAGGTCATCGCGAATGCCGTCTCGTCGTGCAACCTGGTGTTCGCGCTGATCGGGCCGGCCTTCGATGCACGGCGGCTTCACGAACCCACCAGCGTCGTGGCCTACGAGTGGCAGCGCGCCCGTTTTCATGGCCTCAGTGTGGTGCCGGTGCTCGTGGACAGCGCAGCCATGCCTGCGCAGGCACAGCTTCCGCCGGCCTTGCGTTGGTTCACACGGCGCAACGCTCTGCCCTTGCGATCTGGCTCCTTCAGCGCCGATATCGGCAACTGCGTCGCGGCGGTGCCGACGCTGGCCGACGCGCCGCGGCGGGCCGCCCGCGTGCTGTGGGTCGACGACCGGCCGGCCAACAACGAGCACGAGCGCAAATGGTTGCGACCCCACGGCCTCGTCTTCGACAGCGTGGTGTCCACCGAGGAGGCTGTCGAGCAACTCGTCAACGAGAGCTACGACCTCGTCATCACCGACCTGGGCCGCGAGAGTTCATCCGACCGCTCAGCCACGGCCGGCGCGGCCTTCCTGGAACAGCCGATCGTGCGCGACGGCGGGCCCCCGGTGATCGTCTATGCCGGCATCTGGGCCGTGGCCCGGCGGGAGGCTCTGCTCGGGCTCGGCGCGCTCGAGGTGACGGACAACCGGGAGCAGTTGTGTGCCACGGTGCTCGAGGTGCTGGGCCGCAGCCCACCGCCCGCCGACGAGCTGCACCGCTGAACGATCAGAAGCCGGCACCCTTGATCGACTTCAGACCCTTGTAGATGCCCTTGTCACCGAGTTGCTCTTCGATGCGCAGCAACTGGTTGTACTTGCAGATGCGGTCGGTGCGCGACAGCGAACCGGTCTTGATCTGTCCGGCACCGGTGCCCACGGCCAGGTCGGCGATGAAGCAGTCTTCGGTCTCGCCGGAGCGGTGCGACGCGATCGCGCTGTAGCCGGCGTCCTGCGCCATCTTGATGGCATCCAGCGTCTCGGTCACGGTGCCGATCTGGTTGACCTTGATGAGGATCGAATTGCAGGCTCCCATGTCGATGCCCTTCTTCAGGCGCACCGGATTGGTCACGAAAAAGTCGTCGCCAACGATCTGCACCTTCTTGCCCAGCGCCCGCGTGAACTTGACGTAGCCGTCCCAGTCGCTCTGGTCGAGGCCGTCCTCGATGGAGACGATGGGGTACTTCTTGCACCAGGCGGTGTACTTGGCGATCATGTCGTCATCGGTGTACAGCTTGTCGGGATCGGACTTCCAGAACTTGTAGCCCTTGCGCCCGCCTTCGTCGAACAGTTCGGAGGACGCGCAGTCGAGGGCGATGCCGATCTGCTTGCCCGCCTTGTAGCCGGCGGCTTCGATGGCCTGCATGATGACCTCGAGCGCTTCGTCGTTCGACAAGTTCGGCGCGAAGCCGCCTTCGTCGCCCACCGCCGTCACGTGCTTGCCCTTCTTCAGGATGCTCTTCAGCGCGTGGAAGATCTCGGTGATCCAGCGCAGGCCTTCGGAAAAGGTCCTGGCGCCGACGGGCATGATCATGAACTCCTGGAAGTCGACCATGTTGTCGGCATGCTTGCCGCCATTGATGATGTTGGCCATCGGCGTAGGCAATACGAACTGCTTGTTCTTGTGGATCTTGCCGATGTACTTCCACAGGGGCATCCTGCTGACATGGGCGCCGGCCTGGGTGATGGCCATCGACGCGCCGAGCAGTGCATTCGCGCCCAGCTTTGACTTGTTGCCGGTGCCGTCGAGCGCGATCATGGCCTGGTCGAGCTCGCGCTGCTGGAGCGGGTTCTTGCCCTTGAGCAGCTTCGCGATCGGCCCGTTGACCGCCGCAACCGCCTTGAGCACGCCCTTGCCGAGGTAGACCTTCTTGTCGTCGTCGCGCAGTTCGCAGGCTTCGAACTCGCCCGTGGACGCGCCCGAGGGCACGGCGGCACGCGCCATGAAACCGTCGTCCAGCGTGATATCGACCTCGACCGTGGGGTTGCCGCGCGAGTCAAGGATCTGGCGGCCGACCACCTTGCTGATCTTCACGAACTTGGCAGGTGCCGCCTTCCTGGCGCTTGGCGCCGCCTTCTTCAAAGCCAGCCCGCGTGCCGCGGATGCGGCCTTCTTGGCAGGAGCGGTTTTCCTCGGGAATACGGTCTTTGCAGCAATGGCCATGTTTTTCTCCATGTTGAAAACTGGGAAGGTGGTGCGCCACGGGCTGGCACGCAAGGATCATAGAACAGAGCAGGTCTACACAGGCGCTTCTTGCGGTCTTTCATGCTTGAAAACGCCTTCCAATGAAACACATCTCGATCGCCGTCTGCGCGGCAAATGTGCAGCGTTGTCCAAAATCGAGGAACAAGCATCTTCCCGAGCCACAGGGATTTTCGGAACGCTGTCGGTATGGGCAGGGAGGGCAAGGATCAGTGCCGAAGCGTTACCCATGACCGTGCCGGCTGAGTCGTCGGGCGGCCGCAGGGGGCGGCGCCAATCCGATCTCTAGGCCGTGGCTACCTCAACTGGCTGCACCTGGGCGCAGGCGTGCAGTTCAGGCCTCGGCATCCACTGCGTGCCCGTGTCCGCGGCATGAGCATGCCCGGCCGCTCGTCGGGCCTGCTGGGCGCGGTGCTAAGGAAACCAGATCTGCCATAGACCGACAATGACATGTCCCCAGATCAGGATGTTGATGCCGAAGAGGATCAGGACACGGGAGAAGTTCCACAGCACGCGAGAACGGCTTGCGAAGTCATCCCGCCCTGTCACTGCGTAGAGCACCAGATACATCACCGAGGGCACGAACGTGCCTACGATGAGCACACCCATCAGCCAATAGAAGACTTTCATCCTTCAATTATCCCGCCGCGATGCGGCCAGCGCCCCGCCTGTTCGGCAGTGGAATGCGTAGCGTCGATGGCTGAAACGTGTCTCGCGGGTGTGCAGCCCGCTGCGTTGTCCTCCCCCGCGATCCTGCCGCCGCGCTCAGTGCGGCAGCAGGCCGGGTTGGCGTGTCCTGCTATTCGTGCGCCAGTTCCCAACGGTCGGGCGAGCGCCACAGCCGCGAACGCAACAACTCGCGCTCGAAGGTGAATTCCTTGGGCAGGCGGTCGGCAAAGCGGTCGAACAATTCCTCGTGCGCATGCGCCTCGGCCGTGCCGGCGTCGCGCCCCACGGCCATCAGGTCGGAGAAGGCGGCGCGGGAGAAGTCGAGGCCCTTCCAGTGGATGTCTTCGAAGCGCGGCATCCAGCCGATGGGGCTTTCCACAGCCATGGCCCGGCCGTGCCCGCGGTCCACGATCCACTTGATGACGCGCAGGTTTTCGCCGAAACCCGGCCAGATGAACTTGCCTGCATCGTTCTTGCGGAACCAGTTGACGCGGTAGATGCGTGGTGGATTCGCCAACTTGCGCCCGACGTTGAGCCAGTGGGTAAAGTAATCAGCCATGTTGTAGCCGCAGAACGGCAGCATGGCCATCGGGTCGCGCCGCACCGCAGCCTGGCCGATGGCCGCTGCCGTGGCCTCGGAACCCATGGTGGCCGCGACGTAAACGCCATGGGCCCAGTTGAAGGACTGGAACACCAGCGGCATGTCCTTGCTGGCCCGGCCGCCGAATATGAACGCGCTGATCGGCACGCCGTTGGGGTTCTCCCAATCCGGGTCGATGGACGGGCACTGGCTGGCCGGTGCCGTGAAGCGTGAGTTGGGGTGCGCAGCCAGACGGCCGCAATCGGGCGTCCAGTCCTTGCCCTGCCAGTCGATGGCGTGCGCCGGGGGCGGGCCGTCCATGCCTTCCCACCAGACGTCGCCGTCGTCGGTGAGTGCCACGTTGGAGAAGATCGAATTCTTCGTCATCGTCAACATGGCGTTGTCATTGGACGAATGGTTGGTGCCCGGCGCCACGCCGAAGAAGCCGGCCTCGGGGTTGATGGCGCGCAGCAGCCCGTCCGGGGCCTTCTTGATCCAGGCGATGTCGTCGCCGACGGTGGTGACCTTCCAGCCTTCGAAACCGGCTGGCGGTTTGAGCATGGCCAGGTTGGTCTTGCCGCAGGCGCTGGGGAAGGCCGCAGCGATGTAGGTCTTCTCGCCACTGGGCGTTTGAATGCCTGCGATCAGCATGTGCTCGGCCAGCCAGCCCTCGCGCCGCGCGATCGCAGAGGCAATGCGCAGCGCCAGGCACTTCTTGCCCAGCAGCGCGTTGCCGCCGTAGCCCGAACCGTAGGACCAGATCTCGGTGGTATCGGGGAAGTGCACGATGTACTTCTTGGCGATATCGGGCTCGCAGGGCCAGGTGACGTCCTTCTGGCCCGGCAACAGCGGCGAGCCCACCGAGTGCATGCAGGGGATGAAGGGGCCGTCGCCCAGCACGTCGAGTACCTTGCTGCCCATGCGCGTCATGATGCGCATGTTGGTCACGACATAGGCGCTGTCGCTGATCTGCACGCCGATCTTGGCGATCGGCGAGCCCAGCGGACCCATGCTAAAGGGGATCACGTACATCGTGCGCCCGCGCATGCAGCCCTTGAACGCGCCTTCCAGCGTGGTGCGCATTTCATCGGGGGCGGCCCAGTTGTTGGTCGGGCCCACGTCTTCCTTGGTGGCCGCGCAGATGAATGTGCGTTCTTCGACACGGGCCACGTCCGAAGGGTGGGTTCGCGCAAGAAAGCTGTTCGGCCGCTTCTGCGGATTGAGCCGGATGAAGGTGCCGCTCTTGACCATGCCCTCGCACAGCCGGTCGTACTCTTCCTGCGAGCCGTCGCACCACACCACCCGCTCGGGTTTGCACAGGGCGGTCATGTCGCGCACCCAGGCGAGAAGTTTCGCGTTGGTGGTCGGCGGGGCGGATGTCTTCGAACTGCTGCTCATGAGTTGACTCCTTGTGGTCGGTTGAGCTTGGCCTGCCCGCCCGTACAAACCTGGACGGCGGTACACATCGCAATGCTACGCGGCACGGCCCGCACGCCATCGCGTGAAGGCGAATACATGCCATGAAAGTGAAAGGCGGCGAGGCCGCACATCGAGGTTTCTGCGAGCTGTTGGTGCCAAGCAGTAGGTTGTCGGATCGTCCTCGATAGAGGCTTGATCTGAATCAATCCACACTTCCGTGCCCACAATGATCGTGCCCTACCACTGCGCTGCCGGCAGCTTCTCCCGCACACTCCCGCGCAGATCGAAGCGACCGCGCATGCCGGTACCCGGCGTGGCACGCAGCCGGTTCGGCGCGGGCGATGCCCGCCCTATTCAGCGACTCGCGGATTGGCTTTCCCCCACAGCGGGAAAGCGTCTAGGCCAAGGTGCCGACGTTGTTCAAGTCGGCGAAGGCCTGCTTCAGCCGCGCACAGAAAGCGTCTTCACCCTTGCGCAGCCAGGCGCGCGGGTCGTAGTACTTCTTGTTCGGCTTTTCGTCGCCTTCGGGGTTGCCGATCTGGCCTTGAAGGTAGCCCTCGTTCTTCTTGTAGAAGCCGCGCACGCCGTCCCAGAACGCCCATTGCAGATCGGTGTCGATGTTCATCTTGATGACGCCGTAGGAGATCGCCTCGCGGATTTCTTCGAGCGTGGACCCCGAGCCGCCGTGGAAGACGAAGTCGATCGGCTGCTTTGCGGTGCCGAACTTCTTCTGCACGTAGTCCTGGGAGTTCTTCAGGATGATCGGCTGCAGTTTCACGTTGCCGGGCTTGTAGACCCCGTGCACGTTGCCGAAAGCCGCGGCGATGGTGAAACGATCGCTGACCTTCGACAGCTCCTGGTAGGCCAGCGCCACGTCTTCGGGCTGGGTGTAGAGCTTGGAGCTGTCGACGCCGGAGTTGTCCACGCCGTCTTCCTCGCCGCCGGTGACGCCGAGTTCGATCTCCAGCGTCATGCCCATCTTGCTCATGCGCGTGAGGTAGCGCTTGCAGATCTCGATGTTCTCGTGCAGCGGCTCCTCGGACAAGTCGAGCATGTGCGAGCTGAACAACGGTTTGCCGTGCGCCTTGAAGTGCTTCTCGCCGGCATCGAGCAGGCCGTCGATCCAGGGCAGCAGTTTCTTGGCCGCATGGTCGGTGTGCAGCACGATCGTCGCGCCGTACAGTTCTGCCATCAGGTGGATGTGCTGGGCGCCCGAGATCGCGCCGGCAATGCAGGCGCGCTGGCCGGCGTTGTCCAGGCTCTTGCCGGCATAGAACTGCGCGCCGCCGTTGGAGAACTGGATGATCGCCGGGGAATTCAGGTCCCGGGCGGCTTCGATGACAGCATTCACCGTGCTGGTGTTGATCACGTTCACGGCCGGCAGGGCGAAATGCCTGGCCTTGGCCAGCGCGAATACGGCCTGGCAATCGTCGCCAGTGACAACGCCGGGTTTGATGTGGGTCACGCTCATGATGTCTGCTCCAGTGTCGGTTGATCGAGAAGGCTTGGGGAACCGCGTTGAAATCGAAAAAGCTTGCAACGGCTGCATGGGCCGAAGCGCTTGAGAGGACGGCTTGTCTCGTGTTGCCGGCTGCGCGGGCGAGGCTCGCCGCGCCGTCAATCATAGAAGAAGTCTCGCGCCATCGGCTCGGAATCCTGCGACTGCAGGTGTTTCTCAGGCGGCCGGCGCGCGAGCGGGTTCGCCAGCCGATGCGGGTGGCTTATCGCGGCGCGTGGCGGCGTGCGGCCTGCCGAACCAGGCGCTGCCGAGCGCAGGCGCGATCCCGCCCGCCACAGCTTCATTCCCCATCGCGCGCCATACTGTCCACCCCACAGACTGCAAGCCTTGGAGAGCCCGACATGGCAACGACGACGATCCTTCGCTGGCGGCACCGGGCCTTGAGCGCCGGCCTGTTCGTCGCCAGCCTGCTGGCATTTGCGGGCTGCGCCACGAACACGGTGAGTGCACAGTGGAGTGATCCGCAGTTTGCAGGCAAACCCTTGCGCGGCGCCAAGGTGTGGGTCGACTGCCAGGCGGCGGACCTGACGCTGCGGCGCGTCTGCGCCGACCGCATGGCCGCGAAACTGTCCTCGCTGGGTGCCATGCCACTGTTGGCGCCGGACCGCGGCGATGCAGGTGCCAACAGCCCGGCGGTTACCGAAGCCTTGCTGAAGGCGGCGCGCAGCGCTGGCGCGGCGGCGGTGTTGCAGACCACGCTCGCGCCCGAGGTGGCTGTGGCCGCACCTGGCCCTTCCATCGGCATTGGCATCGGTGGTTTTGGTGGCGGCTATCGCAGCGGTGGCAGCGTCGGCCTGGGTGTGTCCACACCGATCGGCGGCGCGGGCCCGGTCGAGACGGGCTATGGCGCGAATGCGTCGCTGACCGATGTTGCCAGCGGCCGCCTGATGTGGAGCGCACGCGCCACCGCCGCGGCTTCGTCCGATGTCGGCCAGCAACTCACGACGCTGGCGACGATCCTGCTCGATTCGGCGCGTCAGGCCGGTTTGTTCCCGGCTTGAACCCGATCTGCGCTCGAGCGCCTCGGTGTCAAGAGCGCGTCGTCCCGCTCGCAGGCATCGCGGTCCGGCAGCGGGCAGGCTCGCCTTCGTTTGCGTGCCGCGATGCAGGGCTTCAGCTCGGGTGGGTCGTGAACGGCCTGGGTGCGCGATCGGCATCGGCGCGGCCGATGCGCTCGTATTCGGAGATCACCTGCGCGCCCAGCAACAGCAGCGTGGCCGCCACCTCCAGGCTCAGCAGCACCGCGATGGCCGTGGTCAGCGAGCCGTAGACGGTGCTGATCTGCGACAGCGTCTCGAAGTACCACAGCAGCGCGTGGCGCGACAGCTCCCACAGCAGCGCCGCGACGATGGCGCCGATGAGCGCGTGTTTCAGCGTCATGCGCCCGACCGGCATCACCAGGTAGATGGAGGCCAGCATCAGCACCTCGCCGCCGAAGCCCAGCAGGTACAGCAACACGCCCGACACGCCGTGGAGCGACCAGGCCTGGCCGAGGAACACGACCTGATCGTCGCCCATGGCCTGCAGGCTGCCCGCCACCAGCGTGGCCAGCAGCAGGCCGATGCCCAGGCACAGCACGTAGGCATAGGGCAGCACGGCCGAGATCAGGAAGTGCCGCCGATGGATCCTGACGCGGTGGTGGAAGATCACCGACATGGCGTTTTCCAGCACGGTGAAGGCCAGCGAGCTGAAGAACAGCATGCTCGCCAGCAGCACCCAGCCGACGACATCGCGGTGCGCCATGAACAGCGACAGCTCGCCGACGATCGCGGCCGATTGCCCCGGCATCAGCCACTCGAGATAGCGCCCCAGCGTCTGCAGCAAGGCGTCCTGGTGGACAAGGTGTGACAGCGCGATGACGCTCAGGATGAGCAGCGGCACGATCGACAGCAGCGCGTAGTAGGCCACCGCACCGGCCAGAAGCAGGCCCTGGTTGGCGCGAAAGGCCTTCAAGGTGCGCCAGGCGAAGGCCCGCGGATCCTTCAGCACGGTAGCCGCGCGCGTGCCGATGAACTGCATTCCGGCCCCGTGCCGCGTCAGCCGCCCCGCCGCGCGCCGCGTGTCATGCGACGCCCGGTGCGGTGATTTCGAGCACGCGCTCGTTCAGACCGGCGCGCAGCCTGCCCGTCATGGCGATGGCCGGCAGCGTGGCGCGCATGCGCGCGAACACCTCGCGCAGCTGCGCAGGGCGCACCGCCCCGCTGGCGGCGGCCAGCTCGGCACGCGTGCGCACGCGGCCCAGGCAGAACAGGTCCAGCGCCGCGGCTTCCAGGTGCCGGGCAGGGCGCTCCTGCAGGCGCAGGCCGCGCATCGCGATCTGGTTGCGCGCGCGCTGCAGCGCCACGGTGTCGATGGCTAGTGCATGCTCGCGCAGCAGGCGCATCACCTGCACGAAGAACTCGTCCACGTTCTCCGCGGAAGTCGAGGCTTCGATGACGAACTGGCCGCACAGCGCCATCACGTCGGCCGAGCAGGCCGCGTAGTACACCAGCGCACGGCGTTCGCGCAGTTGGTCCATCAGCGGCGAGCTCATGCCTTCGCCCAAGAGCGCGGCGGCCAGCACGCTGGCGTGGTGCGCGCCGCCCAGTGCCGGGATCGGAAACCCCAGCACGAGGTGGGTCTGCGTGCAACCGGGCAAACGGCGCGAGCGCAGGCCGCCGATGAATTCCGGCGCCGGCACCCGGTTCTCGGTGCCTTCAGGCAAGGCGCCGAAGGCGGCCCGCGCCTGCCTGGCAACCTGTGTGGCGTCCACGTCGCCGGCCACGCCGACCACGAGGTTGGCCCCGGTATAGCGGCTGCGCACATAGGCCAGTACATCGTCGCGCGTGAAGCCGCTGATGCTGCGCCGCGTGCCGATGACGCTGCGCGCCGCCGGGTGGGTGCCGTAGCAGGCCTTGTCGAACAGCCTGAAGGCGCAGGACATCGGATCGTCCTCGTCCTCGCTGAACTCGTGCAGGATGACCTGGCGCTCGCGCTCCAGCTCGTCTGGCGGAAAGCTGCTGTGCAGCACGATGTCGCCCAGCATGCGCAGGAAGCGGCCGGTGTCGCGCACATGCCCGACCATGTGGAAGGCGCTGTGGTCCTTGTCGGTGTGGGCGTTGACCTCGGCCCCCAGCCGCTCGGCATCGAGGTTGATGCGCTGGCAGTCGCGCGTGTGCGTGCCCTTGAAGGCCATGTGTTCGACCAGGTGGCTGATGCCGTGTTGGCGCGCGCCTTCGTGCTGGCTGCCGGCGCGCACGAACACGCTGACCTGCACGCTGCGCAGTTGCGGCAGCCGCAACGTCAGCACGCGCACGCCGTTCGGCAGGGTGTGCACGTGCGTCTGCGGCTCGTGCTCGGTGGGGTGGGGCGCGGTCATCTCGGGGTCATGGGCTTGCGGGCGC
Source organism: Rubrivivax sp. (assembly GCA_035633375.1). Lineage (GTDB taxonomy): Bacteria > Pseudomonadota > Gammaproteobacteria > Burkholderiales > Burkholderiaceae_C > Rubrivivax. The sequence goes on along the minus strand of DASQFA010000786.1, from coordinate 337 downwards.
GGGCACGGAAGGCGCCGATTGTGCTGGCAGCCGCGTCACAGCACCTTGAAGTCGGCCATCCGGCCTCCATTTGCTCCCGGTTTGCAACAACGCTGAAGGCCGATGTGGGCGATACCTTGTGGTGGGTGCTGAGCGCCGCGCTGATACTGGTCGGCGTGGCGGGCACCGTGCTGCCGGCGCTGCCCGGCACCTTGTTCGTGCTCGCCGGCATCGTGCTCGGTGCCTGGATCGACGATTTCAGCCGCGTCGGCTGGGGCATCGTGACGGTGGTCGGCGTGCTCGCGGTGCTGGCCTGGGTGCTCGACTATGTGGCCGGCCTGCTCGGCGCGCGCAAGGC
>DASQFA010000785.1:0-1597 GCA_035633375.1 Rubrivivax sp. | reverse complement strand
TGTCAGCCGATCGCCTGGGCAGCCCTGCAGCGCTGCGGTTGCCAGCCAACCGCCCGGCGCCGCGACGGGACAGCTTCGAACCTGAAGAGGACTGCCATGTTTGACCGTTCCCAATCCACCGTGGCCCGCGTCGACCCCGAAATCTGGGCCGCCATCGAGGCCGAGAACCGGCGCCAGGAAGAGCACATCGAGCTCATCGCGTCTGAAAACTACACCTCGCCCGCCGTGATGGCGGCGCAAGGCTCGCAGCTCACCAACAAATATGCCGAGGGCTACCCCGGCAAGCGCTACTACGGCGGCTGCGAATACGTCGACGTGGTCGAACAACTGGCCATCGACCGCGCCAAGGCGCTGTTCGGCGCGGAACATGCCAACGTGCAGGCCAATTCCGGCTCGCAGGCCAACCAGGCGGTGTTCTTCGGCCTGCTCAAGCCGGGCGACACGATCATGGGCATGAGCCTGGCCGAAGGCGGCCACCTGACCCACGGCATGCCGCTGAACATGAGCGGCAAGTGGTTCAAGGTGGTGAGCTACGGCCTGGACGCCGTTGAGGCCATCGACTACGAGGCCATGGAGCGGCTGGCGCACGAGCACAAGCCCAAGCTGATCATCGCTGGCGCCTCGGCCTACAGCCTGCGCATCGATTTCGAGCGCTTTGCCAAGGTGGCGCAGGCCGTGGGCGCTTACTTCATGGTCGACATGGCGCACTACGCCGGGCTCATCGCCGCCGGCGTGTACCCGAACCCGGTGCCCTTTGCCGACGTCGTCACCAGCACCACCCACAAGAGCCTGCGCGGGCCGCGCGGCGGCATCATCCTGATGAAGGACACGGTGGCCAAGGCCATCAACAGCGCCATCTTCCCGGGCATCCAGGGCGGCCCGCTGATGCATGTCATCGCCGGCAAGGCGGTGGCCTTCAAGGAGGCGCTGGCGCCCGAGTTCAAGGCCTACCAGGCGCAGGTGCTGAAGAACGCCGACATGCTGGCGCGCACGCTGATCGAACGCGGGCTGCGCATCGTCTCCGGGCGCACCGAAAGCCACGTCATGCTGGTCGACCTGCGGCCCAAGGGCCTGACCGGCAAGGAAGCCGAAGCCGTGCTCGGCCTGGCGCACATGACCTGCAACAAGAACGGCATCCCGAACGACCCGCAAAAGCCGATGGTCACCAGCGGCATCCGCCTGGGCACGCCGGCCATGACGACACGCGGCTTCGGCTTGGAGCAGGCGCGGCTGACCGCGCACCTGATCGCCGATGTGCTGGACAAGCCGCACGACGAGGCGCACATCGCCGCGGTGCGCGCCAAGGTGGCGGCGCTGACGCGCGACTTCCCGGTGTATCGCTAAAGCGGGCCACGGCCCTAAACCCGATGCGCTGCCCCTATTGCGGCCACGACGAAACGCAGGTCGTCGAGACGCGCGATTCGGACGAAGGCGGCGTGGTGCGCCGGCGCCGCCGTTGCCAGCATTGCGAAAAGCGCTTCACCACCTACGAGCGCCCCGAGATCGCCATGCCGGCGGTGGTGAAGAAGGACGGCGCGCGTGTCGACTTCGACCCCGCCAAGCTGCGCGCGTCGATGCTGCTGGCGCTGCGCAAGCG
>DASQFA010000784.1:0-3502 GCA_035633375.1 Rubrivivax sp. | reverse complement strand
TGCCACATCGTTGCCATGCAGGCGCAGCCGGTCCTTGAACGCGTCGACCTGGCCGACCGCCAGCGCCGCCCCGTCGTGGCCAACGCGCTTCATGGCGCCGCCGGCTTGACGCGCAGCGTACGCACCTTGCCCGCAGCCGGTACGGCGTCAATGAACTTCGCCCAGTTCTGCATCAACTCGCGCCGCTTCTCGAACAGGTCGCCGCGCCGGTAGGCTGCCTCGGTGGCGTCGCCGACCGCGTGGGCCAGCGCCATCTCTGCCACCTCGCTGGGCGTGCTGGTGCGCTCGGCGCACCTGTCGCGCTATGCTGAGTTGACGGGGTGGAAGGCTCCTGCCGCCGGTGGCCCCAACTCGATGCAGCTGAGCACCTGACAGAAGGTAACGGATCGAAGAAGTGAGGTTGATCATCTCCCACGAGTTGGGGCAAGAACGCGAGCCGATTACGGCAGCGCATTTAGGCCGATGAAGTGCAGGGCATGCGTTCACCATGCCCTGCTCAGGCGAGGCCAAAGACGGCGGGAGGCGCGTTTCGTTTGCCGTTGGTAGACCACCAGCGAAGGGCTACTTGCCAGGCTTCCTGGTCTCCCGGTCGGCCTTGGTCATTTCAGAAAGGGTTCGGATCAGCTCGGCGTTCTGGGCGCCTATCCGTTCGAGCTCGGCATTGAGTTGGTCGGCGCGCTTGGCAACCTCGTCGAGTCGCGCGTTCGCTGATGCGAGGTTCTGCGTCAGCTTGCCGGTCGCGGCGTCACCCTCTTCAGCCGCCCTGCGTAGCTTGGCGATTTTGGCGTCTTGCGTGGCGCGTTCAGCCTTCAGGGTGTCGAGCTCGGCACTGACCTGGTCGGCGAGTTCGGCGGCCTCGGTCTTGTCCGCCTCGAGCTGCGCGCGAGCCTCGTCGAGCGCAGCGCGTTCACCCGCAAGGCGGGCATTCGCCAGCGCCAAGGCGGCGGACCACACCTCTGCACCCAAGCCCGAGAGAAGGTCGACCACGGGTTGTGGCGGCACCTCGCGCTTCGGCGACTCTCTCTCGGCCTTCCTTGCCTTCCACTCGGTCATGGCTTCGCTGATGGTGGTGAAGCTCCCGCCGCCAAGGGCCCTGCGAACGGCCGCCAGCGTGGCGGCGTGCCCGGTGGCGTCGAGCCCGTCGGCGACGGTGAAGATCTGCTCCTTGGTGATGGCCATGGGTTACCTCATGGATGTACGTTGTAGTTGTATTTTCTTATCTACAACCTACAACTTCAAGGCTCTTACCGATACAACGCCCGCCCACGGGACGAGGGTTACCGCGCGAGCAACTCGCGGTGGCCATTTCGGATCGTTGGGCTGGCACGGGCCTGCGCCCGGCACGCCCTCGCCACGGACGACGCCGAAGGGCGCGAGCCACTTCGGCGTCATGAGCGCGGGTTCAGCGTCGACACTCGCCTCCTGCGGCGGCGGACGCCGCCAGGTCACAGCGCCGAATCTGCTACCTGGCGCCGCCGATCGGAATCACCTGTGCGCCCTCACGCAGGCGGTCCAGATAGTTCGCCCATCGGGTCATCAGCTCTCGGCGCTGGTCGAGGTACTGGGCCCGGTCGTAGGCACCGCCCAGCGGCCCGCTCTTGGCGTGCGCGAGTTGCGCCTCGATCACATCGGGGTCGACACCCAGCCGCTCGGCCGCCATCGTGCGCGCCATCGCACGGAAGCCGTGCGCCGTGGCGGTCTCCCGGTCGAAACCCATGCGTCGCAGCGCGACGTTGATGGTGTTGTCACTCATCGGCCGTTGGCCGGTCATCAAGGACGGAAACACGTACCGGCCGTGCCCGGTCAACGCTTGCAGGCCCATGAAGGCCTGGACAGCCTGTCGGGCCAACGGCACGAGATGCGGCGGGCCATTGGCCTTCTCGTCGCGCCGGCGCTTCATCAAGGCCGACGGGATCGTGACCATCGCGTCGTCCAGATCGACCCACGCCCATTCCAGTTGGCGCAACTCGCCTGGCCTGAGGAACAACAGCGCCGACAGCGCCAATGCGGCACGGGTCACGGGGTGACCGGCATAGTCGCCCATGGCGCGGAGCAACTCCGCAGCGCGTTTTGGCTCGACGATGGCGGCCAAGTGCCGGGCCGGCACCGGCGGCAGTGCGTCGCGCAGATCGGCCGCCGGATTGTTCCTGCAGGCACCGACTGCGATGCCGTATCGGAACACCTGCCCACAGGCATCCTTGAGCCGATGGGCGGTTTCGATCGCACCGCGGGCAGTGACCCGGCGCAGGCAAGCGAGCAGCTCGGGCGCGTCGATCTCGCCAAGGGGTCGGCGACCCAGCCATGGGAAGGCATCCTGCTCGAAGCGGATGCGCGTGCGCTCGGCGTGGCCCTCGCTCACCTTGTGGGTGTGCACGGTGGCCAGCCAGTCGCGCGCCACATGTTCGAACGTGCCCGGGCCGGGCTTGCCGGCGTCGGATAATGCCTCCGCCTGCTCCTTCAGAGCCGCAGCCGCCTTGCCGGCTTTTCTCGTCTCGCTGGGATCGACGCCGGCGGCGATGAGCTTGCGCGCTTCGTCACGCCGGGCTCGCGCATCGGCCAGCGAGACATCAGGGTAGGTCCCCAGGCTGAGCCGGTTCTCCCGGCTGGCCATCCAGTACCGCAGGCGCCACCAGCCGACATCGTCTGGCCGGCAGATCAAGGAAAGTCCACCCCCGTCGTTCAGGGTCGACGGCTTGCCGCCGGCGCGAGCCGCCTTGATGGCCGCCTTGATCGCCTTGTCGCTGAGGATCTTGATGGCCGCCATGACCGGATAACTTTCCTGGAACCTGGTCAGGATCGGCCAGTTATCCGGTATGTTATCCGGTCTGGACCGGGATTCAAGGGGTCCTCGTGAGATCGCTTGAGACGAAAAAAAGGCCTAAGTCGTTGATTTACTTAGGCCTTTGGTGCGTCTTGAGACGCCTTGAAACTACGTTCTGGTGGAGCCGGCGGGAATCGAACCCGCGTCCGCAAGCCATCACCGGGCAGTTCTACATGCGTAGCTGGCTGATTTGGATCTCACGCCCCGGGTCGCGCAGCAGCACGCTACCCTTGGCGCCAGTCACTTGATCTTGTCCCGTGCCGAGTGACCCGGCACAGGACGCAGCCTATGTGTATGACCTCGCAGCCTTTGGTCTTGCGACCTCAGGCCCAGCCCATGGGCCAACTGTTGCGAGGCTCACCGGTTTTAAGCGGCGAGGGCGAAACGTTCGTCGTTCGCAGTTACTTTGTTTCCAGTGGATTTACGAGCGAACTGGTGCTCGGCATGCCCTACGTCGATTCCGAACCCGCGTCGAAGCCAGGTCGGCCCCAGGCTGTTGAGTTTAGGTCATTCCCAGCCAATTCAAGAGCTCTTCGGGATGCGCCAGCACCGCATCGGCATTCCAGTCGTGGACCGACTCGCCGCGCCCCAGGTAACCCCAGGCCGCAGCCAGCGTCGGCATGCCGGCGCCGCGGCCGGCCTCGACGTCGCGCCGGTCATCACCCAGGTAGATGCAGCGCT
>DASQFA010000783.1:0-2082 GCA_035633375.1 Rubrivivax sp. | reverse complement strand
TGCTGTCGCTGCTGTTCCCGGTGGCGGCGCCGCTGTTCCTGGCGCTGTTCCTCGGCGTGGCGGTGCGCGAGAGCGGGCTGGTCGACTTCCAGAAAGTGCTCGAAGGGCCTGTGCTTTACGGCGCCACCCTGTTCCTGGGTCTGACGCTGGGCATCCTGTGCGAGGCCAGCACCATCCTGAGCCCTGTCGTGCTGAAGCTGCTGCTGCTGGGTATCGTGGCGCTGACGCTGTCGGCGGTGGGCGGCATCATCGGCGGCTACGTGCTGTACTTCTGGTACAAGGGCAAGTTCAACCCGATGATCGGCGTGGCCGGCGTGAGCTGCGTGCCCACCACCGCAAAGCTGGTGCAGAAGTTGGCCACACAGGCCAACCCGGGTGTGATGATCCTGCCGCATGCGCTGGGCGCCAATATCAGCGGGGTCATCACCACCGCGATCCTGACCGGCATCTACGTCGCGGTGCTGCGCTAGGCCCAACCCTGTTGCCGCCGGCGCGCCCAACTCGTCGTCTCCGCGTGTACGCCACGCCTTGCCCGCGGCGACGTGACGGCGCTGCGCCTCAGCCGGGCGGACGGGTGTCGCCGCCGTGCCCGGCAAGGAAGGCCTGGGCTTCCTCGCGGCGCTCGAAGATGTGCGGCGCGATGCTGCGCGCGGAGAAGGCCTCGCCCAGCTTGGCACGCAGGAACGCGCTGGTGGCGTAGCGCGTGATCTGGCTGAAATAGTGGGCCAGGAAGTAGCGGTCCATCTCGGCGTAGGCGTCGTACATGTCCTGGTGGATGCGAAAGCGGTCGTAGTTGATGACCACGCCCACGCGCCTGCCGGCGGCGCGGCAGCGCAACTCGCAGATGTCCCAGATGGCCTTGACGTCGGCGCGGCCACGCACATGCATGCCCTCGAAGTTGAGGAAGAGAATGTTGCGCTCGGCATCGTAGATGACGCGCTCCGGCAATGACAGGTTGAGCAGCTCGGCCTCCAGGCCCATCGGGCCGGCGTTGAAGATGCGCGCATCCATCGTGCTGTACTCGCCGATGATCGGTGTGAAGTCCATGTGCGCCAGGATGTCGCGCTCGACGTCGATGCCAGGCGCCACCTCGATCAGCGCCAGGCCCCGCTTGATGAGACGGAACACGCAGCGTTCGGTCACGTAGAAGACCGGCTTGCCACGCTCATGGGCGTACTGGCCATTGAAGGTGATCTGCTCGACCTGCCGCAGAAACTTGCGCTGCCCGCCCTCCTGGACGATGCGCAGCTTGCCGCCCTCGACCGCGACCTGCAGTCCCTTGCCGGTGAAGGTGCCGACGAAGACCACGAGGCGGGCGTTCTGGCTGATGTTAATGAAGCCGCCGGCGCCGACCAGCCGGCCAGCGAAGCGGCTGACGCCGACGTTGCCGGCGGCGTCGCACTCGGCCATGCCCAGACACGCCATGTCCAGGCCGCCACCGTCGTAGAAATCGAACTGCTGGTTCTCGTCGATCACCGCATCCATGTTCACGCCGGTGCCGAAGTTGCCCCCGGTGGAAGGAATGCCGCCGATGAGGCCGGATTCCACGGTCAGCGTCAGCAGGTGCGAGACCTGCTCCTCCTGGGCCACCGCGGCCACCCCTTCGGGCATGCCGACGCCCAGATTGATGATGCCGTTGGGTGGCAATTCGAAGGCGGCTCGCCGGGCGATGATCTTGCGCTCGGTCAGCGGCGTCGACACCACGCTGGCGTGCGGAACGCGAAACTCGCCGGCATAGGCGGCGCTGTAGGCAGTCGCCAGGGTCTGCATGTGCTCGGCCGGTTCGGCCACCACCACACAATCGACCAGCATTCCGGGAATCTTCACCTGTCGCGGCGCCAGGCCGTTGCGCTCGGCGATGCGTTCGACCTGCGCGATGACGATGCCGTTGCTGTTCTTCACCGCCATCGCGATGGCCAGGTTGTTCAGCGTCAGGGCTTCGCGCTCCATCGTGATGTTGCCGAAGGTGTCGGCGGTGGTGCCGCGCACGAAAGCCACGTCGACCTTGCCGACCTTGTAGAACAGCCACTCCTCGCCATCGACCTCGACCAGACTGACGATGTCGCGCGTGGTGGCATCGTT
>DASQFA010000782.1:0-8647 GCA_035633375.1 Rubrivivax sp. | reverse complement strand
GAGCGTCTGCTCGATGGCGGCGATGGCCTTGGTCACCGCGGGCTGCGTCAGGTGCACCGCCGCCGCGGCCTTGTGGAAGCTGCGGTGCTCGAGCACGGCCACGAAGACGCGCAGTTCGCTCATCTTCAGGTGCCTGGGCAGGCGCTGGATCAGGCCATGGGAGCTCATGCGCAGCGGCGAGCGTTCTCGAAGTTCGACGAGGGAAAGCAAGGGGGCGGCCGCCTTGCGCGGTGAAATGAAATTATCGCCCAATGAATAGTTTGCATCGGTATCGCCGGTGAGCAGCCCAGTGCATCGCACGATGCCGATCCACCACGCGCCCGGCGCGGGCACGGGCCGCAGTGGCACTCAGCCCAGGCAGTAACCAGCTCGTCGCCCGATGCCGAGCCCCCCCACTTCAGCGCTGAAACCGCAGGCGCTCGCCCGGCGTCATGCGCTCGTACTCGGCCGTCAGATCCGACAGCCGTTTTAGGTAGGTGATCGCCAGCTCCCAGAACATGTTCGCGCGATCGCGCTCGGTGAGCAGCTTGTGCAGATGGCTCGCATACAGGCCGAACATGTAGACCTGGGTCGATTCGGGCACCGCCCGGTTGTGGGCCAGGATGGCCAACTGCTCGACCTGCAACAGCAGCACGTGAAACCTGCGCTCGGTGTCTTCGTCGTGCGGGTCGCGCACGAAAGTGCCAGACTCGATGGCGGCAAAGTGCTTCATGAGGAAACCTTCCACCGCTAGCAGCCGGCGATGCACCTCGAAGAAACGCGCCAGGTTCTCGATGCGCTGATTGCGCCGGTGGATATGCGAGTTGAACGCAAACACCAGCAGCGCCGTGATGGCGGCAATGACGGTGGCGTAGTCGCGGAGGTCGGAACTGGTCATGGCAGGTATGCGGCCGAGTGGCTGCCGCATCATTCTGACTGGAAGGCGATGCACTGTCCTGCGCCCGCTCACGACGCTGGCCATGAGAGGGGGCGCAGCGCGCCGGCCGCGCCTTGGCGGGTGGCGCTCAGGCACCCCACGTCGCGGGCGTCTGGTCAGCCAGGGGCGATCAAGCCCCCTCGACCGGCATGGCAGCGCACGTGCCGGTCAAGGGCAACGCTTGATGAGCAAACGCACGGCCACCCGAAGTTTACTCATCCCCCTCGGGGGGCGTGACGCGAAGCGGCAGGTCTGGGGCGCTCTCAGAGCGCGTAGCGCAAGATGGCGGCGAGACTGCCGTGACCGGGAATGTCGGCCCGGCGCACGCCCAGCACCTTGGCGCCGGCCAGCAACGCGCGGCCCGCGATCTGATCGACGATGCCGTGGCTGGCTGCCGTCGGCTTGTCGTGAAATTCCACTGTGCCATCGGTCTCGTCGACTTGGCCCGGCACGACCTCGTCGATGTCCACCAGCAGCACGGCTACTGCACCAAACGTGGCCGCACGCGCGGCCTGGGCCACGTCGGTCGTCGCGCGCCCCTCGGCGGCGCGGGTCTCGAAGAGCTGCCGCAGCGTGGCGAGTTCTTGCTGATGCAGCCGGTCGAGGATCGCCCGCGAGGCCTGCGCGAGATCGGCATCGCTGGTCTCGTCCGGGTTGCCGTCTATCACCTCGCGCACGAGGTGGGGATAGGTGCATACCGAGCGGAAGATGGCATCCAGCGGCTGCGCGGCGGCCAGTACCAGAGGGGTCTCGCGGCCCGCCAGCAGTTCGCGCAACGCGAGGTCGATCTGCCGCGCGTACTGGCGCAGCCGAACCTTCTGCCCTTCGGCGCCCTGGATGCGCCCCGATTGCGAGCGGTCGCGGATCGAGGCCTTGCCAACCGAACTGGCCGCGTCGCGCGGCAGGTCGGCCACCTTGACCTCGGCCGCCGGCAAGTCACCCGCCACCTGCACCAGCCGAACCGCGCCTTGCGACAGCGCGAGCACGAATGCCGACTGCGGCACCGTGACCGCTCGCAGCAGCGGCTTGATGAAGAATCGGTCGCCGGCCATGACGACCGGCTCGAGCGCATTCGGCAGCCGGAACGTGAGCGTCTCGTCGGTCGTCGCGTACACCACCAGGCTGTTGGCCTGAAAGCGCCAGAACTCGTCATCGTCGATCAGGTCGCCGAGCGCCTCGTCGATCGCGGCGATGGCGCGCTTGTCTGCCTGCACCGCCGCCAGTTGTTCGAGCCCGGTGCGAACCAGATTCTTCAGCGCAATGCGGTCGGCCTGGGCGTCTTGCGTGAGCGGCGTCGTGGGCAGGCAGATCGACAGGCAGGCCGGCGAGCGCGCGGCGCTGAGTCGTTCGATGTCGGAACGGGAGGGAATGTCGACGTACAGCATGAACTGCGAACTCCTGGCATGCGCCTTCGGCGCGGGGGGAACCCAACCTGCGCGCGACACGCGCAAACAGGCCGGAAGGGGCGAGAGTGTCGCTCGATGCTCCGCCCTTGTCGAGGTTGTTCTGCGGCCGCCCATCCGTCGTCGCCGAGTGCCATGGTCGCGCCGATTGCGGCCGGCTTGACACCCTTCGCGTCGCGATCGGGAAGCTCGACGCCCAGCAATTTCTCTATGCCTGCGATTGCCTTTGGCCTTGGTGACGACCGGCTGCGACATGCGCCGCACGGCGGCGGCGTTGCAAGAACTGCGGTGCTCGAGCACGGCGACGAAGACGCGCAGTTCGCTCATCTTCAGGTGCCTGGGCAGTCGCTGGATCAGGTTGTCGGCCGGCATGGTGGTGGCAAGGCTTTGGCGAAAGCGGAGTCTGCGCGAACAGTGCGCAGCCCGCCCGGCGAGCTGACCTCTCATTATCGCCCGATAACAAACGGGCATCGTCGTTAGACGCGTCAGGTACACGCAGGTGCATACACTCCGCCACCAAGTCCACATAGCGCCTGAAGCCGGCCCGCTGCACTTTTTCCAACTCACGCGAGTTTCCAGCTCATGCGAAAGCCAGAGCGATCAGCACTGAAAGGGCCTGGAGCCCACCTTTCGTGCAGCCGCCGGCTCGCGGGGTGGTGGCTGGTCTTCGTGACGCTGCTGTCGCTGGCAGGCGCCGCAGCGGCTGCCGCGCCCGACTTGCTCAGCGCCAGGCAAATGGTCGGTGCAGGCCAGTACCAGGCAGCCTACGAGTTGCTGCTGCCCTTCGAAGCCGCCGCCAGCGGCGATGCCGAATTCAACCTGCTGCTCGGCGAGGCGGCGCTGCGCACCCAGCGCGCCGGGCAGGCCAAGACCTTCTTCGAGCGCAGCCTCGCAGCGGCGCCGGATTCGGTGGACGCGCATCTGGGCCTGGGCCGCGCCTACCTGGCGCTCGGCGACTATGCCCGCGCGAAGATTGAGTTCGAGACGGTGCTGCGCTTCGACGAGCTGCCGGCCGACCTGCAGAGCCAGGCCGAGATCTATGCCGCGGCGGCGCTGGCCTATGCCGACGGCCAGCGCGTGCTGACTTCCGGCTATGCCATCGTGGCTTACGGCAATTACCGCACCGGCGCGGTCGGTGGCGGGCCTTACAACGACGGTTTCTTCGCGGCGCGCGTCGGCGGCAACCTGAACTACTTGCTGAGCGATGGCTACGCACTCGACGGCAGCCTGGACTATCGCTTTCGCAACTACGACCGCGCTGAGCGCAGCAACGACTCCGATCTGCGTTGGGACGGTGCCGTCAGCCGCACCCTGGGCGACGGCAACCTGGCCGTGGGGCTGCGCGGCGAGGTCAGCTACCGCGGCGACAGCACCTACCGCAATGATTTTGGGCTCTACGGCAACTACCGTCTGCGCCTGGACCCGGACAACCAGGTCGAGGCCGGTCTGGAGGTGCGCCAGCGCCGCTACCCGACGGGCCCGCTGCGCGAGCGCACGCGCAACATCGTCGAGCTCACCGGCAGCTGGACACATGCGCTGCTCGACGGCAAGGCCAGCTTCACGCTGGCCGGCCAGGCCGGGCGCGAGTTCAACACCCAGCAGGAAGACGGCGACGCCAACTTCTTCGGCCTGTCGCCGTCGCTCGACTTCAGCATCACCGAGAACCTGGGCGGTTTGTTTTTTGTCTGGTGGCAGAACGATCGCTACAACATCGAGCGTCTGGGATCGCCCGGCGACAGCCTGGTGGGCATCGGCACGCGCAACGACAACCTGTACGAAGTGGGTGGCGGCCTGACGTGGCAGTTCCTGCCGACCTGGTCGTTGAACCCGGAGATCTTGTACATCCGTGACCAGAGCAACATCCTCGCCAACAAATACAGCTCGACCGAAATCTGGATCATGCTGCGCAAAGACTTTTAAGGCGACACGATGGCGAACGAACAAAAAAACTGATTAGCAAGAAGCCTCAGCCATCCGAATCGAGTGCTCCGGATGGGGCGGGCAGCAAACCGCGGCGACCAGCAGTCGCGAGTTCAGCGTCCTGAGGTCGAAGCGGCGATTGAACCGGTAGGCGAAGGCTGACAGCTAACAAGTGGCGTACTTGCGAAAGGCAAACGAGTGGTAGGAGCCCTTCAGACTGGTCTTGAGATTGCCCAGGACGGTGTTGACCCACAGGAATTCGGGTACGTCCTTGGGCTTGCGCCCGCCCACGACGATGGCTTCGTGCGAGCAGCCGGCCTGCGTGACGGCGCTGAAGCAGGCCAGCCCGTCGGAGCTGACCGCGCTGCCCGGGGCGAGGTGGCTCTGGGCCCAATCCGCGATCGCGTTCAGGGTAAATCCAGGCACGGGGTTGAGCTTGACGCGCAGCGGGTGCCCGGCGTCGGTGAGCGAGACAGCCGCCACGAAGGGGACCTTGTTCTCCGAACCACGCCCGGCCTTGCCGCCCGTGCGTTCCCCGCCGAGGTAGGCGTCATCGACCTGCACGTCACCGCACAGGACGTAGCGGTCCTCGCGCGCGGCCATCGCCAACATGAGCTTGTGGTGCATGAGCCAGGCCGTCGGGTAGCTCAGACCCAGGTGGCGCTTGAGCGCCAGCGCCGACAGGCCGGTCTTGGCCTGGCTGATCAGGTAGATCGCCAGGAACCACACGCTCAGGGCAAGCTTGGTGCCTTGAAAGACCGTGCCGGCGATCAGCGACGTCTGGTGACGGCACGCATCGCGCTGAAACACCTTCAAGATCCCGCCACGCAGCACGCAGCACGCAGCACGCAGCACGCAGTGGGCGGCGCTTCGGCAGCGCGGGCAACGAAAACCGTTCGGCCAACGCGCGGCGATCATGAACAACACGCAGACCATGGGTACCATCCTGCATTCGATGGAGCAGCTGGTCAGCGGCGCGTCGGCCGGCGTGTTCACGCTGCTCACGGTGGCGCTGAACGTGCCGCTGGCGATGTTGATTCCGTCCAGCTCCGGCCATGGCGCGCTGGCCATGCCGCTACTGGCTCCACTGGCCGACTTTGCCGGGGTCAGCCGCGCCACCACCGTCACCGCCTGGATCATGGGCCACGGGCTGGCGCTGATGTTCTCGCCGACCAGCGTGGTGCTCGTCGGCGGGCTGGCCATCGCCAAGGTCGCCTACGACAAGTACCTGCGCTTCAACTGGCCGCTGCTGCTGGCCTTGTTCGCAGTTTCGACGGCAATAGTCGGCCTGTCTGCGACCTTCGGGTGATGGCATCGATGTTTCTTCATCCTGCCGTCGACTAAGCATTCGCCTCGTTCGAAGAATTTCCAGGCAGGCTGTGCGTCCGTGAATGCCGTTGGCCGACGAACCGGCCTGGTGTCCCGAAGCCCGCTGTTCGGCGCGCTGGCGCTGTTGGCCCTGCTGGCAGCCGGCCCGCTGATTGCGCACCTGGATCCCTGCAGAACGAATAGAGCGGCCTGCAATCGGCACGCGCGCAGTTGGCGGGGTGCATCGCGGTCTTTCGCCGGCCAAGGAGTTATCACCCGATAATTTTTTGGCATGAGCAGCGCGAGGGTCTTGCCAACACCAGAGGCTATATTTCCCGATCGACGTGAAAGGCAATCCTCGGCGCTTTTTCACGTTGAACCTGCCGACGACCGCGTACCGCGGGCCGGGTTCTAACCTAGATGAGGAAGCCATGACGATGAGATCAAAACTGCGCACACCGCTGCTTGCGGCGTGCATGACGCTGGCGCTGGCGGCTGGCGCCGCCCACGCACAGGAAATCCCGGTCGTCACCGGCGACCAGTGGAGCAAGTCGACCGAGCAGGTGAAGAAGGCCTACCTTGTGGGCATTGCCAACCTGCTCCAGGTCGAGAGGTCGTACCAGGCGGCCAACCCGCCCGCCACCACCCAGAGCCTGATTCCGCGCGCCGTCAAGGGCTTGCAGGGCCAGACGCTCGACTCGGTGCAGCAAAAGCTCGACAACTGGTACGCCGCCAACCCGACCAAGCTGCAGCGCCCGGTGATCGAAACGATCTGGTTTGAAATCGTGGTCCCGGGTTCGCCCCTGGCCAAGTAAGGAGGCATGACATGACGCTGAAACGATTCGGATCGATCCTCGCCCTCGTGGCCCTCACCGCCGCAGCCGGCTGCACCAATATGACCCCGCAGCAGCAGGGCACCATGAGCGGCGCGGCCATCGGCGCTGGCGCAGGCGCAGGCATCGCGGCCATCTCGGGCGGCAACGCCTGGACAGGCGCTGCCATCGGTGGCGTGGCAGGCGGCATCACCGGCAACATCCGGGGCAGCAACCAGTAGGGGCGCCGGGCTCGCGCTGTTTCGCGCAAGCGATGGTGGGACGGGGCGGACGAGCCGAATCCGCGCTGACCAGCGCCGCTGCGAATGGCCGGCGCCAGCGTCCCTGGCCGGTCTCGCGCGGCCTCGTTGTAGCGATCGACATGGCCGGTGCAGGCGCTGCGTTTGCCGCCGAACCCGGCCTCGCGCGGGTCGAGCAGATCGTTCGGGATGACGAGTAGCAGGTAACCAGCGACGTTTTCGCCCCGTCGGCAGCCGCGAGCCAAGGCGACGCCACCTTGAACAATCTGCTCGGCCAAGTCGCGCTGTGCACCCATCGCGCAACCGAGGCGAGCGAATTCTTCCAGCGCAGCCTCGCTGCATCGTCGAAGGCGATCGGCGTGCACCTGGGCCTGGGCCTGGCCTGGGCCATTCGTACCTCGCGCTCAGCAACTGTGCGCAAGCCAAGATCAAGTTCGAGACCGTGCTGCGTTTCGACAACCTGCCGGCCGACCTGCACACGCAGGTCGAGATGAAGTCATCACCATCGTCGGCGCCGAACTCGGCCGCGGCCGGAGGGGGCACTGCATGGCCTGCCCAACCATCCGCGATGCGGTGGATTTCTAGGAACCCGGCGGAGGCACCAGGTCTGCGAACGCGCCTGCGCGTGCGCGCTCTTCAGAATAGGTGTCTGATGCCGACCGTTCGGCCTTCTGTCCCTCGACGTTGCCCGGATAGGTGCGGCTGCTGTCGACGCGGCCGTAGGAGGCCCTGAACAGCCACTTGCCGTTCACGTTCTCGCCAGCCGCGACCTGCGCCTGGCCGTGGAAGCCGCCGCCGATGCCGGCGGGCAGGAAGTAGGCCATGTTGGTCGCCCGCACCAAGGTGTACGCGCCGCCCGCGGCACCGGAGGCGACCTGGTGGGGAGGTTGCCCGCTGCGCCCAGGCCACTGTCGCCGAAGGGATCGAAGGAGGATGTGTTCAGGTGCGTCGCCGTGAAGTCGCGGACAAGCGCAGTCAGTATTGGGCGAGTCCTCTTTCCCAGCCCCGGCAATCCCCTCTTTGCAACATCCGTATCTTGCCGGTCGGTAGGTGTTCAGCCGGGACCGAAGGGAATGCCGAGCACGAGCCAGACGATCAGCAGCAAGGTCCAGGCCACGGTCAGCACCACCGCATACGGCAGCATCAGCGCGATGACGGTGCCGACCCCCGCATCCTTCTGATAACGCTGCACGAACGTGACGACGAGCGCGAAATACGGCATCAGCGGGTTGATCACGTTCGACGGCGAATCGCCCACCCGGTAGGCGGCGAGTACGGCCTCGGGCGCGATGCCGAGCTGCATGAACAGCGGCACGAAGACCGGCGCGAAGAGCGCCCATTTCGGGATGATCTGCGGCATCAGGATACCGACCACAAAGACGACCAGTACGAAACCGACGAGCAGCGGTATCGTGCCGAGCTGGGTCTGCCCGAGGAAATAACCCATGTTCACCGCCGCCACCGTCGCCATGTTGGTGTAATTGAAGTAGGCGACGAACTGGCTGATGATCAGCAGCAGGAAGATCAGGCTGCTCAGAGTGCCGATCGTTTTCACAACCGCATTGATGGCATCGCTGGCGCTCCTGAAGGTTCCCGCGCCGACGCCGTAGGCCAGCCCCGCCCCAAGGAACAGGAAGGTGATGACGACGATCAGGCTGTTCATCAGCGGTGAGTCGCCGATCAGGGCACCGCTGTCGGGGTTGCGCAACGGCGCCCCCGACGGTAGCGCGAGCAGCGCGAACACGGCGAGCACGGCCAGGAATCCCCACAGCGAGAACGTCAGGCCGCGCCGTTCTTCGGCGCTGAGGTCACCACCGCCTTCGGCGGCGGAGTTGAGGTCCCCACCGCCTTCAGCGGCGGGTTTGACGCCCTGCCAGGCGCCCAGCCGGGGCTCGACCAGCTTGTCGCTGACCAACCCGATGGTCAGCGTCAGCAGCACTACCGAGGCGCTCGAGAAAAAAAAGTTTGCCGTCAGATCGATCGACAAGGCCGGGTTCAGGAGATGGATCGCATCGTTGGTGATCTCCG
>DASQFA010000781.1:0-1521 GCA_035633375.1 Rubrivivax sp. | reverse complement strand
CATCGAAAAGGCCGAGATCGTTTGATCCTTTTCATCTCCGACCTGCACCTGTCGCCCCGGTCACCCGGGGCGACTGCTTTGTTCCTCCGCTTTTTGGCGGGCCGCGCCCGGCAGGCGGAGGCGTTGTACATCCTCGGCGATCTTTTCGAGGTTTGGGTCGGCGACGACATCGACGATGCCTACCATACAGCCATCATTTCAGCCCTGCGCGCGGCCAGCGATGCCGGGCTGAAAATCTGGTTCATGCATGGCAACCGCGATTTCGCCATCGGCGAGCAGTTCGCTCAAGCAACCGGCGTGTCGCTGCTGCCAGATCCTTATTTGCTGGTCCTGCCCGAATGGTCTTTCGTGCTCTCTCATGGCGATGCCCTGTGCATCGAAGACCACGCCTACATGGCCTATCGTGCCAAGGTGCGCGATCCGGAGTGGCAACGGAAGATGCGCGCCAAACCGCGTTTCCTGCGCAGCCTGCTCGGCCGCTACATTCGCTGGCGCAGCGCCCGCCGCAAGCGCGACCACGCCAACGTTTACGCCGATCTGAATGGTCCGGCCACCGACGATTTCCTGCGCGATCACGGCTACGCCACGTTCATCCACGGCCACACCCACCGGCCGGCAACGCACGACCACATGGTCGATGGCATCCATGTCGAGCGCTGGGTGCTCGGCGACTGGCATGAAGACCGTGGCAACTGCCTGGTCTGGGATGGCGAGAGGCTGACCCGCGAAGCCATCGTTGTTGAAAATTGAGCAAAAAGCCGTGTCGACCGAAGCAATAAGCACGCCCCCGGCACTGGGCATCCTGCGCGACGTCTTCGGCTACCCTGCCTTCCGCGGCGCCCAGGCCGAGATCATCGGCCACGTTGCCGGCGGCGGCGACGCCTTGGTCCTGATGCCGACCGGCGGCGGCAAGAGCCTGTGCTACCAGATTCCCGCCCTGCTCCGTCCGGGCTGCGCCGTCGTCGTCTCGCCGCTGATCGCCCTGATGCAGGATCAGGTCGATGCCTTGACCCAACTCGGCGTCAAGGCTGCCTGCCTGAACTCGACGCTCGACTGGCGGGAAGCGCAGGCAGTCGAACAGGCCATCTTCAGCGGCAATCTCGACCTCGTCTACATCGCCCCCGAACGCCTGCTGCTCGAGCGCACGCTGGCCATGCTCGATGCCCTTGACGAAGCCGGCAAGCTGGCCCTGTTCGCCATCGACGAAGCGCATTGCGTCTCGCAATGGGGCCACGATTTCCGGCCGGAATACCTGCAACTCTCGGCGCTGCACGAACGCTATCCGAAGGTCCCGCGCATCGCGCTGACAGCCACCGCCGACCAGGCGACGCGCAACGAAATCCTCGTCCGCCTCGGCCTGGGCAAAGCGCGCGTCTTCCTCTCCAGTTTCGACCGCCCGAACATCCGCTACACCGTCGTCGAGAAGGACAACGCCCGAAAGCAACTGCTCGCCTTCCTGACCGGCCGCAAGGGCCAGGCCGGCATCGTCTATTGCCTGTCGCGCAAGAAGGTCGAGGAAAC
>DASQFA010000780.1:0-2748 GCA_035633375.1 Rubrivivax sp. | reverse complement strand
CGTGCCGGCTGTGGGCCAAGGCCGGCTTCTACCAGGCCGGCGGGGCCACGGGCTTTCGCGACCAGTTGCAGGACGCCATGGCCCTGGCCTGGGCCGAGCCGGCGCTGCTGCGCCAGCAGATCGTGCTCGGCGCGTCGCGCCAGTTTGCGCAAGGCGATGTGCAGCACTGGTGGCACGCGCCGGCCGGCGCGGGTGTGCGCACGCATTTTTCGGACGACCTGTTGTGGCTGGCCTATGCCATCGTGCACTACCTGCGTGCCACCGGCGATGCGGCGCTGCTCGACGAGACAGTGCCCTTCATCGAAGGCGCCGAGGTACCCGACGGCGCCGAGGATGCCTACTACACGCCCACGGTGAGCGACGAACAGGCCTCGGTATACGAACACGCGGCGCGCGCCGTCGACCGCAGCCTGCGCGTCGGCGCCCATGGCCTGCCGCTGATGGGCAGCGGCGACTGGAACGACGGCATGAACCGCGTCGGCATCGAAGGGCGTGGCGAATCGGTGTGGCTGGGCTGGTTCCTGTGCCGCCTGGTGGCCGATTTCGCGCCGCTGGCGCGCCGACGCGGCGAGATCGAGCGTGCGCAGCGCTGGGAAGATGCCGCGATCGGCTGGGCGGCGGCACTGAACGGCAACGCCTGGGACGGGCAGTGGTTCAGGCGCGCATTTTTCGACAACGGCGAGCCGCTGGGCTCACAGGCCAACGACGAGGCGCGCATCGACCTGATCGCACAGGCCTGGGCCGTGCTGTCGGGCGTGGCGCCGCCGCGGCGGCAAGCGCTGGCGCTGGCGGCATTGGACGCCAAGCTGGTGGATCACAGCGCAGGGCTGGTGAAGCTGCTCGACCCGCCACTTCAGCACGCTCAGCCGAGCGCCGGCTACATCCAGGCCTATCCGCCGGGCGTGCGCGAGAACGGCGGCCAGTATTCGCATGCCGGGGTGTGGGCGCTTATGGCTCACGCCCAGTGGCAGACCACGGTGCATGACGAAACCAGGCCCCACCCCGACCTCGACCCCGACATCGCCTATCGCTATTTCTGCTGGCTGAGCCCGGCACATCGATCGCGCCACCGGACCCACGGCGCGGCCTATGCCATCGAGCCCTATGTGATCGCCGGCGACGTCTACACCCAGCCGCCGTATGTGGGGCGCGGTGGCTGGAGCTGGTACACCGGGGCCGCGGCCTGGCTGCACCGCGCCGCCATCGAGTCGATCTTCGGCTTGCATCAGGAGGCACGCGAACTATGGTTCACGCCGTGCCTGCCCTCGCACTGGCCGCGCGCCGAAATCAGCCTGAAGCGCGACGGCCGCACGATGCGCTTCGTCTTCATGCGCGAAACGGCACACGCTGCGCTCGAGTCGATGCGGCGTGATTTGATGGCGACGCAATGGCTGGAGCCCGGGCAAAGGCTCGCCTGGGCCGAGCTGCCGCAGCACAACAGCTTCATCGTGCCGTTGCGCGACGGGGCGCGCCCCAGTGCGGATGCACGCCAAACCGAGCCAGAGCCGAACGCGGTTCCGTCCTACGTCGATTCGCGGCGCTAGCCGACGTTCGCAAGCGGCAGGGTTTTATAGAGTGCAGGCATGCAGCGCACTACTTGCGCTGCCTTTGCCTAAAACCCCCGGAGTACGCCATGCACCAGTCCCGTGAAACCGCCCGCCTAGAGGCCCTGCCGAAGATCGAGCGCATGCCGATGAAATTGGACGAAGTGGCGCTCGAAGCTGCCCGGCACAGCCTGGACGATGGCGCAGTCACGCCCAACTATGGCCCGTGGCGTGAAGAAATCATCCAGCTGCTCAACGATTCGCTGGCGACCGAGTTGGTGTGCGTGCTGCGCTACAAGCGCCACCACTTCACCGCCGACGGACTGGCGTCGCCGAAGATTGCCGAGGAATTTCTGATGCATGCCAACGAAGAAGCGGCGCACGCCGACCGCCTGGCACGGCGCATCGTGCAGCTCGGTGGAGAACCCGATTTTTCACCTGATGGCCTGAGTGCACGCAGCCATGCCGCGTACGACGATTCGTCGGAGCTGAAGGCCATGATCAAGGCCAACCTGATCGCCGAGCGCGTGGCCATCGAAAGCTATAGCCAGATCATCGCGCTCATCGGCGACAAGGACCCCACCACCCGACGCCTGCTCGAAGACATCCTTGCCGATGAACAAAAGCATGCCGACGAACTGAAGGACTGGCTTGCCGAGTGAGCGTGGCCTCGAAACGATGAAGGGCACCGTGATGCTGTCCGGCTTTGCCAAGAACAGCACCGAAAGGACCACCGCCGAAACCCTCGCCATGAAGGTGCCGGGCGTGGTCGGCGTGAAGAACCAGATCGCGGTGCGTCCCTGAAGCCCGCGAACCACTATCCACACACCAACCTCAACTGAAGGAGCTACACATGAACTGGGACCGAATCGAAGGCAACTGGAAACAAGTCAGCGGGAGAGCCAAGGTGCAATGGGGCAAGCTGACGAGCGATGATTTCGACATCATCGCCGGCCGTCGCGAACAGCTCGCCGGCAAGATCCAGGAGCGATACGGCATCGCCAAGGACGAGGCCGACAAGCAGGTCAGCGAGTGGGTGCAGAAGGCGGATGATTCCTGGTTCTCCAAGGACAAGCCGACGCCTTGACCGTCCACCCAAGCCAGCGCCCCGGGTTCAGCAACGAGCCCGGGGCGCTGTGTCTTGTGGGGCTGCCGCAGGCCGCCCTGCGGGCGCGCTTCGGCGGGCTTGGCGCGAAGCGGCAGG
>DASQFA010000779.1:0-6346 GCA_035633375.1 Rubrivivax sp. | reverse complement strand
TCGCGGCAACCCTGCGCCAGTTCGATGTAAGTCACCACCGATATTCGCCGTGGATTTATCTCTTTCAGCATTTGCGCCGCCAGCAGATTGCCGCGCGTCAGCCACACCAGCACATCAGAGTCGATAAGCATCAAAAAGCACCCGGCCCTATCACCGGCTGCCAGCGACGCTGTCGCTTGCGGTGTCGCCGCCGGGTTGTGCGCTGAAACGAGGAGCCCGGATGGCGCGGATGTACCTGGCTACGTCGACCATATCCTCGCGGTCGCGCCACATGCCAAACAGAGGATCCTCGGCAACCTCGTCCGCACCTTGCGTCTGTGCCGAATCGCACTCGGCTTCGATGCGCACCGTCACCCGCGCCGCGGTTATCGAAGCCAGCCTGGCACGCCAAGCCGGCGGCAGTTCGGCCACCGGCACATGTTCGATCACGATTGCATTCATATGCGAAACCTCCTGAGGCCAGCCCTGCCGTTTGCCAGCAAATTCTGCCCAAATCCCGCCTAAGGCGAAACCTGTTGAAAACTACCGATAGGCAGTTTATCGCCGGTTCAGTACTGGGGTCAGGTCTTGCCTGTTGCCCATCCTCACGCAGACAGCAAAGCGGCCTCAGAGTCACCTTTTCACTGGGTACGCGCTGCAGCGCCGACAGCAAAGGTCCGGGCGCTCCAGCCCACACTGCAGCGAAAGGTCGGCGCGCGCGGGACGCAGAAGTCCCCGACGAAGGAGCGAATCACGATTCGCCTTTCGCGAGACGTGGTGGAACGATTCCGGGCGACAGGCGATGGCTGGCAGACGTGCTGGGGCGGGATGCTATTCGTGCTCAGACCGACATCGGTGCCGCTTGAACATGCATCGGTGCGGCCTTGAATCGTTGCTGCGCCTGCCACACGTCATAGGCACTTTGCTCCGCCAGCCACAGGCGCGCCTCGCCGCCACGCGCCACGCCCAGCCAGGCTTCGATGCGCAGGGCCATTTCAGGCGAGATTGCGGCGCGGCCATTCAGTACGCGCGACAAGGTCACGCGGGATACGTCGAGTTGTTGCGCCGCTTTTGTGACGCTTAGCCCCAGCGCGGGCAACACATCGTCGCGCAGCGTCAGGCCTGGGTGCGGGGGGTTGAACATACGTGCCATCGTTGTGCGCCCAGTTTCAGTGGTAGTCCAGATAGTCCACGAGCACGGCATCGGTGCCATCGAATGTGAATGTCATGCGCCAGTTGCCGCTGACCCACACCGAAAAGTGCCCCTTCAGATCGCGGCCCTTCAGCGGGTGCAGGCGCCAGCCCGGCAGGTTCATTCCCGGCGCATCGGTGGTTTCGTTCAAGCGTCTCAGCATGGCGGCCAGTCTCGGGGCATGGGCCACTTGAATGCCGGCCCTGCTGCCCTTCTCGAAAAAAGCCTTCAGGCCCTTGTGCCGGAACGACTTGATCACGCTTGAGTGTATCGCATCGCGCTACGGATTGTTGTGCCGTTTAGGGGTCAGAAGTTGGGGTCAGGTCTTGACTATTGCCTCCCGCCCTTCGTCGCCCCCGTCAAATAAGAACAGCAAAGCGGCCTCCAGGCCGCTTTTCGCTGCGCGCCCCAAACCTCTCTTCTCAACGCTGGGCCGCAGTAGCAGCGTGGGCAACTGCGTTTGCACGGTGCTCCACACCAGCGCATGGTCCACCAGGGCGTAGCCGCAGGACCAGCAGGACCAGGGTCAGGTCTTGCCTTTTGCCCCTGTTCCATCAAATGTCACCAACCGGCATACACCGGCCACGGCGGAGCTGGCAGCCATCAGCCCTTCGCAGACTCACGGCGTTTCGATTCGCGGATCGCCAGGTCGTGCCAGTGACTGAAAATCCCGCAGGTCCAACGTGAACAACACCTCTGCGCCGGCTTTCCTGGCTGCCGCCAGGTGCAGCCAATCGTAGATCGCGCCTCCGCGCACGCCGCGAAGTTCGCACTCGGCCAGCGCGGCTACCAGTTCCTTGCCTGAAAGCGACAGCGGCTGCACATAAGGCGATACGCTGATTTCAATAAGTCGTGCAGCTGCCGACGCGCCGAGGCGCCGGCCCTGCCGCCCGCCAGTAAGTATGGAGAAGGTCTCGGCCAAGGCATGCACGTAGATCTTGTTGCTGCCGGCTGCAACGACACGGTCGCACGCTGCATGATGGCTTTCATCCGGATCCAGCGACGCCAGGATGACCGAGGTGTCGAGAAACACGCTCATCCCCGGCCACCGCGCTTGGACTGCGCTTCACGCTCGGCACGTGTGGCCGCAGCGGCGTCGAAGGTCTTTCCGGTGGGACGCAGCACCGTTCGCCTTCCTGCCTTTACCAGGAGTTCGGGTTCGGCCTGCAGCTCGGGGGTCAGTTCGATACGCTGGGCAACGACATCCAGCATCAGACGAGCGCCGGGGGCGAGATTCAGGCGGCGGCGCACCTCGATGGGCAGGACGATGCGGCCCGTGCGGTCCATCGTAATGGGGCGACTCATGCCAGTTCCTTTGAGTTTAGGAATGGCATTTTAGTTGCCATTAGAGCCAGGCTGGTCGACGTTACCGGTTCGATGGGGTCAGGTCTTGCCTCTTGCCCCCTCACCGACTTGTTGTCCCGTATTGCCGCCGGTTGCACCCAGGGCGGTTCGGTTCGGGACGCTGTTTGCTTCGTGTACCCGCAGCCCCGTCGGCTTCAATGCATGAGTGCTTGACGTTGCCGGTGTCGAGCGTGAGGCCGTGCGCTATGGAGGTGGCGCCGATCAACGCATCTGCCAGGCGCATTCCGTGAGATAGGGCGAGCGCGTCGATCAAGTCAGCCGCGCGCGTCGAGATGGCCGGCGTGATCGGGACTGTCTCGGCCTGGCGCGCGGCCAAGCCCCTTCGGCCGCGCGAGTTCGCCCTGGTCGCGGCACCAGCACATCAGAGCCGACAAGCATCGAAAAGCACCCGGCCCTATCAGCTGCTGTCAGCGATGCTGTCGCTTGCGGTGTCGCCGCCAGGTTGTGCGCTGAAACGAGGAGCGCGGATGGCGCGGATGAACCTGGCTGCGTCGACCCTGTCCTCGCGGTCGCGCCACATGCCAAACAGACGATCGTCGGCAAACGCCGCGGCGGAGTCGGCATAAGCCGGCCACCCCGGGCCGACGCGGGCGGCGAAGTGCGCGCCGAATTCAGGCTCGCGAAGCTTCGTCTTGCCAGCGTAGACACCGCGCTCGACAAAGGGCCCATTCGACGTTGGACGGGCCGCTCGAGTACCACCGCTTGATGACCATGCCGGCGCGCCAGGGCATCAGAGCACTCGATTGCCGCCGCGTCTCACGGCGCAGCCACGACAACGCCGACGCCCGACGCCAGCGCCGCCTCGCGCAGCGTCTCGTCCTGCGTCGCCAGCGGCAGTTGCCGGCGCAGGGCCAGCTCCAGATAGGCGGCGTCGTAGCTGCTGAGCCCGAAGCGCAGCGCAAGCGCCAGCAACTCGCTGCGCGGCACCACCTGGCGGTCGATGTCGATTGGCAGACTGGCGATGCGCGCCAGCACTTGCTGCGCGTGCTGGGCCGCCATGCGCTGGCGCAGGCAGCTGGTGCGCAGCACGTTCGCAAGCTCCAGTTCCCATACGGCCGGCGCCCAGGCACGCTCGTCGAGCAGCCGCTCGGCAATGGCCGCCGTGTAGGGCGTGGCCTGGTTCTCCAGGTACCAGCCCGAGACCACGGAGTTGTCGATGACGAAGGGCACGCTCAGTCACGCCCCTGTTCGATGGCCTGGCGCAGCGGAACGTCGAGGCTCACGCCGCGGCGCAGCTTCGACAACTCCTCGAACGCCTCGGCCACGCCCTGGCGCTGCGCGTTCGACTTCGAGCGCCGCGATGCCACGGGTGCCACGCTCACCAGGCGGGCCACCGCAACCCCGCGCCGGGTAATGACGAATTGCTCGCCGCGCTCCACCTCGGCCAGCAATTCAGAGAGCCGCGTCTTTGCTTCATAAACCGCGAGTTCTTTCATGGTCAGCCCTTTGGTGCATCAGGTTAACCAACTCTAGCATGGCGCCCCTGCAACGCCAAGCGCCGGGGACAGCGCCGGAGACAGCGGGTGCCGGGGACGAAGACCGTTCGAAGACGGGGTCACGAAGACAGGGGGTCACGAAGACAGGGTCAGGTCTTGCTTTTTGCCCTGGTCGATCCAGCGGTTTCGATCGCCATCGCGCCAGCCGCTTGACCGCCTCGCCGATGACCTCGAACTTGCATTCCACGCCCTGACTCCAGCTTTACTGTATTTCTGCTAATCTGCAGCAATGAAGGCCACCGTCACGCTCACCAACCGCGGCGTCATCACGCTGCCAGCCAAGCTGCGGAAGGCGCTCGGCCTGCAGGCTGACGACCAGTTGATCGCCGAGACCACCCCCGAGGGGTTGCTGTTGCGGCCCGCGGTCACGCTTCCGTTAGAGGTCTACACGCCTGAACGGGAACGCGAGTTCGACGCGGCCGAGGCCGAGCTGGCGTTGGTGCTCGCCCGCAAACCACGGGCCCGCCCCCTGCGCACGACGAAGCGCTGACCGGCGTCGGCCATGCGGGTGTTCCTGGACGCCAACCTCCTGTTTTCCGCAGCCAAGTCCGACGGCGCCGTGCGTGCCCTGGTGCGTTTGCTGCTGGATCGTGGTCATGAATGCCGGGTGGACGAATACGTGGTGGCAGAGGCGAGACGAAATCTGGTCAACAAGGGCCCGCAGGCGGTTCATCTTCTAGATGCATTGCTGGGTCATCTGCTGATCGCGCCTGCCCTGACGGGTGCAGTCGAAGCGGTCGAGTGGGATTGGCTGCCGCCGAAAGCCCGCCCTGTGCTGGCCGCTGCCATTCGCCTGGGCTGCGATGCGCTCGTCACTGGCGATCGCAAGCACTTCGGCAGCGCGTACGGAAGGAAGGTCGGAGGCGTGACGATCCACTCGCCTCGTTCTCTGGCTCAGATTGTCCTGGCCTGAGGGCAGGGGCGCTGCGTGACGGCCAGATCGTGTTCAAGCCTGAGTCACCGTCGGGGTGATCGGTTTGAGTCTCGAGCCTGCAGACGCATGGCAACCTGGGTCCCGCGCGCCTCGGTGAGGGCGTTGGCGCGCGAAGAAGACTGCTGCGCGTCATCGAACAGCGCGACCCAGGCATTGACATCGAAGCGTTACGCGCGCGGCGGTCGATCTCAGGGCGCCTCAGGCTCATAGCTGGATTGGAAAGGACTGGCGGAATCATTCCAGCCGGCTGGCTGCATCGGCGGCCGACCGAGAACGGATCGGCTGGCGGCGCCTCGATGCGGGTTCACGCCGCCACCCCGCGGCGCGCCAGGCGCAGCGGCTAAAGATCAAAGCGGTCGCCTTTGCGTGAGGTTGGATGGGGTCAGGTCTTGCCTTTTGCCTCGAGGTGCGCGACAGCCTGTCGTGCCACAACATCGAGCACGTGTTCCGTCATGAGGTGCCGACGGCGCTGCGGCAGTTTCATCGCGTCTTGCGTCCTGAAGGCATCGCTGTAGGCCGTAGTGCTGTGCCCGAACGTACAGGCGGTGGCCGAAGCTGTCGCCAGGGGGAACTTGATGGCCCCGTTTTATGTGCGACTTGCTTATCTTGCTCGAGAGTGATGTGCAGATTTCTCAACATGCTGCACGGCAGCCACTTAGGCTTTTGCGTACCTGGCCGATACAACAGCTTGCACTTACGGAGACGGACGATGGTGTTCATATTGTTGGGCGTAATCCTCGTGGCGCTGAAGCTGGCCGGACTGAGCCCCGTGGCCGACTGGTCCTGGTTCGCCGTGCTGGCGCCCTTCGCCTTGGCGGTGGCCTGGTGGGCCTGGTCGGACAGCTCGGGCCGCACCAAACGGCAAGGCATGCAGAAGGATCAGGCGCGCAAGCAGGAGCGGCGTCGAAGCCTGGCCCAGGGCATGGGATTGCAGGGGCTGTTCGACCGCAGTGTTGGTGCCAAGCTGAGCCGAGCCGAGGCAAATGACAAGGCCGTGCGGCAACGGCAGATCGACAAGGTCGAAAAGGAACGCGAGCGCAAGCGCCAGGACAACCGCGATTCGATCCTGACCACGCGCATGGACAGCAAGTTCGACAGCCGCTTCGATGCGCCGGCGCCGGCGCAGGACGCGCCGGGGGACACTGCGCGCAAGATTGCAGCGCCGTAGCGCAGAGTTAGCTGGGGTCAGGTCTTGCCTCTTGCCTGACCGCGGGCGGCGTCAGGGCGCAACTGATGGGAGTTCCGCCCGTTTGCCGCCCTGCTGAAGCCGCCAAGCGGCCTGTTGGCCACTCTTGCGCTGCATGGGAAACAGGCGGCACAACCAGGCACTCAACCATCCTGCGCCATTGACGTCTGATGCGCTGTTGCTTAGCATCATGC
>DASQFA010000778.1:0-2217 GCA_035633375.1 Rubrivivax sp. | reverse complement strand
TCGCGCAAGGTGGCCACCTGCGAGGTGCCGGTGCTGTTCGAGGCGCCCGTGGCCGCCGGCCTGCTGGGCGCCTATGTGCAGGCCACCAGCGGCGGCTCGCTGTACCGCAAGGCCAGCTTCCTGATCGACAGCCTGGGAAAGACCATCCTGCCCGAGCACGTGGACATCGATGAAGACCCGCACATCCCGCGCGGCAAGGGCAGTGCGCCCTTCGACGACGAAGGCGTGCGCACACGCGCGAGCAAAGTGGTCGAGCGCGGCGTGGTGCAAAGCTATTTCCTGTCGAGCTATTCGGCGCGCAAGCTGGGCATGCGCACCACCGGCCATGCGGGCGGCTCGCAGAACCTGGCGTTGCGCAGCCGGCTCACGCAACCCGGCGACGACCTCGACGCCATGCTGCGCAAGCTGGGCCGCGGCCTGTTCGTCACCGAGCTGATGGGCCAGGGCGTGAACTACGTCACCGGCGACTATTCGCGCGGCGCAGCCGGCTTCTGGGTCGAGGGTGGGCGCATCGTCTATCCGGTGCACGAGATCACCATCGCCGGCAGCCTGCCGGCGATGTTCAAGAACATCGTCGCGGTGGGCGCAGACATCTACACCCAGGGCAGCAAGTCGATGGGCTCGGTGCTGGTCGAGGGCATGAAGCTGGCGGGCAGTTAGGGCGCTCGCGTGCCTACCCACCCGGCTCGGGGGGGTGCGGCGCGCAGCATCGCGCGGGTAAACACCACGCGAGGGCGAATCGGCCCGATCCTAGAATCCGGCCCGGTTCTAAGCTTCAGTCACTTGTCAACAGGAGATCTCCCTCATGGAACGTCGTCTATTCGTTCGCGGTGCCGGCATCGCCGGCGTGCTTGCCGCGGGCACCGCCCCGGCCATCGTGCAGGCGCAGGCCACCATCCGCTGGCGCCTGGCGTCCAGCTTCCCGAAGGCGCTGGACACCATCTACGGTGCGGCCGAAGAGTTCTCCAAGCAGGTCAGCGCGCAGACCGGCGGCAAGTTCACCATCACGGTGCACGCCGCGGGCGAACTGATGCCTGCCTTCGGCGTGCTCGACGGCGTGTCCAACGGCACCGTCGAATGCGCCCACACCGCGCCGTACTACTTCTTCGGCAAGGACCCGACCTACGCGCTCGACTGCGCCATCCCCTTCGGCCTGAACAGCCGGCAGATGACGGCCTGGATGTACGAAGGCAACGGCCTGAAACTGATGCGCGAGTTCTATGCCAAGGTGAACATCGTCAACTTCCCCTGTGGCAACACCGGCGCGCAGATGGGCGGCTTCTTCCGCAAGGAGATCAAGTCGCTGGCCGACATGAAGGGCCTGAAGATGCGCATCGGCGGCTTCGGCGGCAAGGTGCTCGAGAAGATCGGTGCCATCCCGCAGAACATTCCCGGTGGCGAGATCTACCAGGCGCTGGAAAAAGGCACCATCGACGCGGCCGAATGGGTGGGCCCGTACGATGACTTCAAGCTCGGCCTGTACAAGGTGGCGCCGTTCTATCACTACCCAGGCTGGTGGGAAGGCGGCCCGCAGCTTTCGCTGTACGTCAACCAGAAGTCCTACGACAGCCTGTCGCCCGAATACAAGGCCATCGTCGAGAACGCCTCGGCCTTCGCCCACGTGGACATGCAGGCCAAGTACGACGGCCGCAACCCGGGTGCGCTGAAACAACTGGTGGCCGCCGGCACCAAGCTGCACGCCTTCCCGAAGGACGTGATGGACGCGTCGTTCAAGGCGGCGCAGGAGCTGTATGCGGAGCTGAATGCCAGCAACCCGGCCTGGAAGAAGATCTACGACGACTGGGCCAACTTCCGTCGCGACCAGAACCTGTGGTTCCGCTTCACCGAGAACCGATTCGACGACTTCATGCAGTCGCAGAAGCTCTGATTGGCGCGGCGCTTCGGCGCACCCTTTCCGGAAGGAACAAACCTCGCCTCGGCGGGGTTTTTTGTGGCCGGCCGGCCGGCCGGGCTTGGCGGCCGGTGCCCCTTGAGCCTGCGCTGCTGCCTCCACCGCCAGCCGGGCAGGCCGAGCGGCGGATGCGCCGCCGGCCCGCATCCGCGCGGGCTCAGGGCTTCTTGCCCTCGTCGGCCTTCATCGAATCGAGCAGGCCCTTCATCGGGTCTTCCTTCGCGCCGCCGCCCTCGGCGCCGGACGCCGCCGGCGCCCCCGGCAGCGCGGGCACCGCCGAGGCGGCGCCGGCAGCGCCGCTGCGC
>DASQFA010000777.1:0-3043 GCA_035633375.1 Rubrivivax sp. | reverse complement strand
GCAGTTCCGCAACGCCTTCATCATGGGCTGCTCCGGCGCCTGGTCGCTGGCGCCGAACCAGATCGCCATCGCGCGGCGCGTCTTCAGCCCCGACGTGAAGGAGGTGCTGTTCGCCAAGCGCATCTTGGAGGCCATGCCCGACGGCGCGGGCGTGGCCACCATCGACGGCAAGATGCAGGACGACGCCACCTGGAAGCAGGCCAAGGTGATGGTCGACCTGGCGCGGCTGGTGGCGCGCAAGGACCCCGATCTGGCACGGGCCTACGGCTTCTGAGTGGCGCGCACATGAGCGGCAAGACGCGCCCGGGCAGTTTTTTCGAGGACTTCCGCCTCGGCCAGCACCTGGTGCACGCACCGCCGCGCACCGTCACCACCGGCGACGTGGCGCTGTACACCGCTTTGTTCGGCTCACGCTTCGCGCTGACCTCGTCCGACCCGTTCGCCCGGGCGCTCGGCCTGCCGCGCTCGCCGGTCGATTCGATGCTGGTCTTTCATCTCGTCTTCGGCCGCACCGTGGCCGATGTGTCGCTGAACGCGATCGCCAACCTGGGCTATGCCGCAGGCAATTTCGGCGTGCCGCTGTATCCGGGCGACACGATCACCAGCGATTCACGCGTCATCGGCCTGCGCCAGAACAAGGATGGCAAGACCGGTGTCGTCTATGTGCACTCGACCGGGCTGAACCAGGACGGCGTGAGGGTGCTCGACTACCGGCGCTGGGTGATGGTGCGCAAGCACGACGCCGGCGCTGCGCCGCCCGAGGCCTTCGTTCCCGAGCTGCCGGATGCCGTGCCGGTGGAGCAACTGCACTGCCCCTTCAGCGTGGCCGCCGGGCGCTACGACACGGCCCGCGCCGGAGCTGAGTTCCTGTGGGACGACTACGCGGTGGGCGAACGCATCGACCATGTCGACGGCATGACGATCGAGGAGGCCGAGCACATGCTGGCCACGCGCCTGTACCAGAACACCGCCAAGGTGCACTTCAACCAGCATGTCGAACGGGCGGGCCGCTTCGGCAAGCGCATCGTCTACGGTGGGCACATCATCAGCCTGGCGCGCGCGCTGTCCTTCAACGGCCTGGCCAATGCGCAGACCGTGGCCGCCATCAACGGCGGGCGGCACAGCGCGCCCAGCTTCGCCGGCGACACGATCTATGCCTGGTCCGAGGTGCTGGCCCGGCACGAACTGCCGGGGCGCGCCGACGTGGGTGCGCTGCGCATCCGCACCGTCGCCACCAAGGACCGCGCCTGCCACGATTTCCCGTACAAGGACGCGGCGGGTGCACTCGAGCCGGCAGTGGTGCTCGAATTCGACTACACCGTGCTGATGCCGCGCCGGCTGTAGGGCGGCCGGGCGGTGCACGGGTCTGCGCCGGTTCGCAGGCATCGCAGCGCAAGCCGGAAGTCACTGAACTGTCACGACAACGACACGCGCCGGTCATGGCCGGCTGGGATGCTCCTGGGTTGTCTCAACCCCGGAGTAAACAGCATGGCGCAGAGCATTCGTGACGACGACGGCGTTTCCAACCCGTCTCACAACCTTTCCCTGACCGATGTGGTCGAGCGCACATTGGCAGCCCGGCCGAGCCGGCGCCGCTTGCTGCTGGGCGGCCTGGGCGCGGCCACACTGCCGTTCCTCGCCGGCATCGCCGGTTGCGGCGGCGACGACGACAACGACGGTCCGGCACCGGTGGTCACCGAAACGCCGCTCGGCTTCACCGCAACGGCCACCTCCAGCGGCGACGCGGTCGTCGTGCCGGCGGGTTACGTGGCCAGCGCCATCCTGCCCTGGGGCGAACCGATCAACGAGCTGGCGCCGGCCTGGAAGCCCGACGCGAGCAACAGCGCCGCCGATCAGGAACAGCAGGTCGGCGACAACCACGACGGCATGTGGTTCTTTGGCTTCAACGCCACGGCCAACGCCTATGGGCAGCGCAGCGACGAAGGCCTGCTGGTCTGCAACCACGAGTACATCAACCCCGAATACTTCCACGCCCCCGACACCGACCCCGCCGACTGGATGGCGCCCTTCACCTTCGAGAAGGCGCGCAAGGCGCAGGCGGCGCACGGCGCAACCGTGGCGCACGTCAAGCGCGCCGCCGACGGCAGCTGGGAACACGTGAAGAGCTCGCCCTACAACCGCCGCATCCACGGCAACACGCCGATGACGCTGCAGGGCCCGGCCGCCGGCCACCCGCTGATGCGCACCGCCGCCGACCCCTCGGGCGCCGAGGTGCTGGGCATGCTGAACAACTGCGGCAACGGCTGGACGCCCTGGGGCACCTACCTGACCTGCGAGGAAAACTGGAACGGCTACTTCGGCGCACCCACCAGCGGCGCCACCATCGCGCCGGGCTTCGAGGACCAGAAGGCCGAGATCCTGGCCGGCCAGTCGCGCTACGGCATCACCACCACCGGCTTCGGTTACCGCTGGCACACCGTGGACCCGCGTTTCGACGCCGACGTCAACCCCAACGAGCCGCACCGCTTCGGCTGGATCGTCGAGATCGACCCCTTCGCACCGGCCTCCAAGCCGGTCAAGCGCACGGCGATGGGCCGCATCAAGCACGAGAACGCTGAACTGGTGGTGGCGCCGAACGGCCGGGTTGTCGTCTATATGGGCGACGACGAGCGCAACGAGTATGTCTACAAGTTCGTTTCCAGCGGCACTTTCGACACTGCCAACCCGACCAGCGCCGCCAACCGCCGCCTGCTCGAGGACGGCACGATGTACGTCGCGCGTTTCGACGCCGGCGCGACCACGGGCGACAACATGGGCATCGGCGTGTGGATCCCGCTGGTCTTCGGCCAGAACGGACTGACGCCGGAAAACGGTTTCGCCAGCCAGGCCGAGGTGATGATCAAGACGCGCCAGGCCGCCGACCGTTTGGGCGCCACGATGATGGACCGGCCGGAATGGGTGGCGGCCAACCCGAAGAAGGCGGGCGAGGTGTTCGTCACGATGACGAACAACAACCGGCGCGGTGGCACCACGTCGAACAAACCCGACGGCAGCACCTCCGCCGGCTCGGCGCGGCCCCCGG
>DASQFA010000776.1:0-4090 GCA_035633375.1 Rubrivivax sp. | reverse complement strand
ATCGTGGTGGGCAGCACGGTGTTCTCACCGAGCTGCGCAAACGCGCTCGAACTGCGTTCCAGGCGCATGCGCTCGTAGGCGCTGATGCGCCAGAGCGTCGAATCCTCGAACTTACGCATGTCCGCCCCCTACGCTGCTGCGCGCCCTGCCTGGTATTCTGCCCGAAGCAGCCTGCTGCGGGGGGTGTTTGCATCGCGCCGCCATGCCCCGGGCGACAGGCCGCTCCAATGCCTGAAGGCGTGCGAGAAGCTCTTTTCGCTGCGAAAGCCCAGCGCTTCAAGGCCAGGCCCAGCGTCGGTGCGCCCAGTGGGGCGCGGCACAGCAAGCCGTAGCTGCCCCGAGGCAGCCGGCGCGAAAACCAGCCGAGGGCCTCGTCGTCGAGCTGCTGCATGGCCGCACTGCAAAGCGCCTCGAACTGCCGCGCGTCGACCCTGCCTTGCGCACGGCGCAGCAGCGAAGGCGCGATTTGTGCCTGCTGCAGCGCTGGCGCAGGATCAACCCCGTACTTGCGATAGTCCAACAGTACCGCCTCTACAAAGGCGACGGGCGTGGCGGCGGTGCCTGGCGGTGGCCTCGCGACGGGGGCTGCGGGCTGGGGCATGCTGCGAAGTGTGTTCGGCGTTGGCACGATTTGCAACCACTCTGGCGCCAAAGGCGCGACACTCCGGCTTAAGCTTCGCGCCATCGCCTCGAGCGCATGACCAGGGGCCGCATGGAGACCGTCATGACACCACAGACCACAGCCGACTTGGGCCCGATGCCGCGCGGCGGCCTGTCGATGGTGCGCGGCGACAGCGCGGCTGCGCTTTCGACCCGCACCATCGCGGCGCTGCTGGCGCAAACCGTTGCCGACTTCGGCGAACGGCCTGCCGTGCTGTTTCGCGAACAGGGCGTGCGCTGGAACTGGCGCGAGTTTGCGGTACAGGTCGACCAGCTGGCTGCCGGCCTGCTGGCGCTGGGGCTGCAGCGCGGCGAGCGCCTGGGCATCTGGTCGCCGAACCGCGCCGAATGGCTGGTGACGCAATTCGCCACCGCGCGCATCGGCGTGATCCTGGTGAACATCAATCCGGCCTACCGCTTGTCGGAACTGGAGTACGCGCTCAACGTGTCGGGCTGCCGCGCCGTCGTCTCGGCCGAGCGGCTGAAGAGTTCGATGTACCTGGACATGCTGCGCACGCTGACGCCCGAACTGGACACGCATGCGCCGGGCGCACTGAGCGCGGCACGGCTGCCGGCGCTGCAGTGGGTCATCCGCCTGGGCGAAGAGCGCAGCGCCGGCATGCTGAACTACGACGAGGTGATGGCGCACGGCCGCGCCAGCATCCAGCCGAGTCAGCTCGACGCCATCAGCGCCACGCTCGACTGCTTCGATGCCATCAACATCCAGTTCACCAGCGGCACCACCGGCAACCCCAAGGGCGCCACGCTGACACACCACAACGTGCTCAACAACGCGCGCTTCATTGCCCAGGCGATGAACTTCAGCGAGGCCGACTCGCTGTGCATCCCCGTGCCGCTGTACCACTGCTTCGGCATGGTGCTGGCGGTGCTGGCCTGCGTGAGCTGCGGCGCGCGCATGGTGTTTCCGGGCGAATCCTTCGAGCCGCTGGCCACGCTGCAGGCGGTGGCCGAGGAGCGTTGCACCGCACTGCACGGCGTGCCGACGATGTTCATCGCCGAGCTCGAGCACCCGCAGTTCGCGAGCTTCGACCTGTCCTGCCTGCGCACCGGCATCATGGCCGGCTCGCCGTGCCCGATCGAGACCATGAAGCGCGTGGTGGCACAGATGCACATGCACGAGGTGACCATCGCCTACGGCATGACCGAGACCTCGCCGGTGTCGTTCCAGAGCTCGACCACCGACCCGCTGGAGCGGCGCGTGTCCACCGTCGGGCGCATACAGCCGCGCCTGGAGGCCAAGGTGGTGGACACCCTCAGCGGCGCGGTCGTGCCGGTGGGTGAGAAGGGCGAGTTGCTGGTGCGCGGCTATTCGGTGATGCAGGGCTACTGGGGTGATGAAGCGCGCACGCGTGAAGCCATCCGCGACGGCTGGATGCACACCGGCGATCTCGCCACCATCGACGCCGAGGGCTACTGCAACATCGTCGGCCGCGCCAAGGACATGCTCATCCGCGGCGGCGAGAACGTCTACCCGCGCGAGGTCGAGGAGTTCCTGTTCCGCCACCCGAAGGTGCAATCGGTGCAGGTCTTCGGCGTGCCCGACCCGAAGTACGTGGAGGAGGTCTGCGCCTGGATCGTGCTCAAGCCCGGCGAAACCTGCACCGAAGCCGAGATCCGCGACTTCTGCCGCGAGCAGATCGCGCACTACAAGGTGCCGCGCTATATCCGTTTCGTCAGCGACATGCCGATGACCATCACCGGCAAGGTGCAGAAGTTCGTGATGCGCGACAAGATGATCGAGGAACTCGGCCTCTGTATGGCCAGAACCGCATGAAAGAAGTCATTCACCACAGAGGAGCAGAGGACGCAGAGTTGTCGCAGAGGAAAAACGTGAAAGCCGGCTTTCCCTCTGCGGACCTCTGTGCCCTCCGTTACTCTGCGGTGAAGGCTGTTGGCGGCCCTTGATCGCGACCCGACCCCATTCAACAGGAGCCCTTGCATGTCCAGCCCCCTTCCCGGCCTGAACTTCGGCCTCGGCGAAACCATCGAGATGCTGCGCGACACCGTGCACTCGCTTGCCGACGAGCAGATCGCGCCACGCGCCGGCGCCATCGACGCCGACAACCTGTTCCCCGCCGACCTGTGGCAAAAGCTCGGCGACCTGGGCCTGCACGGCATGACCGTGTCGGAGGAGTACGGCGGCACCAACATGGGTTACCTGGCGCACATCGTGGCCATGGAGGAGGTGTCGCGTGCATCGGCCTCGGTCGGCCTGTCATACGGCGCGCATTCGAACCTGTGCGTGAACCAGCTGCACCGCAACGGCAGCCGGGCGCAGAAACTGAAGTACCTGCCCAAGCTGCTGTCGGGCGAGCATGTGGGCGCGCTGGCGATGAGCGAGCCGAATGCCGGCTCGGATGTGGTGAGCATGAAGCTGCGCGCCGATCCAAAGGGTGACCGCTACCTTCTCAACGGCAGCAAGATGTGGATCACCAACGGCGGCGATGCCGACACCATGATCGTCTACGCCAAGACCGACATCCACGCCGGGCCGAAGGGTGTCACCGCCTTCATCATCGAGAAGGGCTTCAAGGGCCTGAGCTTCGGCACCAAGCTCGACAAACTGGGCATGCGCGGCAGCAACACCTACCCGGTGTTCTTCGACGATTGCGAGGTGCCGGCGGACAACGTGCTGGGCAGCGAAGGCAGCGGTGTGAAGGTGCTGATGAGCGGGCTGGACTACGAGCGCGCGGTGCTGTCGGGCGGGCCGCTGGGCATCATGGCGGCATGCATGGACGTGGTGCTGCCCTACATGCACGAGCGCAAGCAGTTCGGCCAGAGCATCGGCGAATTCCAGTTGATGCAGGGCAAGATGGCCGACATGTACACCACCTGGCAGGCGTGCCGCGCCTATGTCTATGCGGTGGGCCAGGCTTGCGACCGCGGCGATCATTCGCGCAGCCTGCGCAAGGATGCCGCCGGCGCCATCCTGTACTCGGCCGAGAAGGCCACCTGGATGGCCGGCGAGGCGATCCAGGCGCTGGGTGGCAATGGCTACATCAACGACTACCCGACCGGCCGGCTCTGGCGCGATGCCAAGCTCTATGAGATCGGGGCGGGGACCAGCGAGATCCGCCGCATGCTGATTGGCCGCGAGCTGTACTCGCAGGCGATGTAGCCATGTGCAGCCTCGACAGTCTTTTTGCCAACCATCGCGCCTGGGCCAACCAGCGCGTGAACGACGACCGCGATTTCTTCAGCTGGCTGGCAAGGCAGCAGGCGCCGCGCTTCCTCACCATCCTGCGTTGCGCCTGGCAGCAGGGCCAGCGGGTCGAGGTGCACGCTCTGGTCTACGGGTTGGCCCACGAAGCTTCGGTGAACAGCCTGGGCTGAAACTCGAGACCCCCATGCCGGCAATCAGATCGCAGATCAACCCCCGCTCCGAAGAGTTCAAGGCCAACGCGCAACG
>DASQFA010000775.1:0-17202 GCA_035633375.1 Rubrivivax sp. | reverse complement strand
CGCCCGGCGCGCAACGCTGTACCGCCGCCACCGCCTGCTGGCCGTCGCTGGCCTGCTCGACGCGCACGCCCCACTGCTCGAGCAGCGCCACGGCAATGAGCATGTTCACCGGGTTGTCCTCGACCATCAGCACCCAGGCGCCGGAGAGCGAGCCGTTGGCCAGGGCCGGTGCAGGCAGCTCGCCCACACGGGCGGCCGTCGCCGGCAAGGGCAGCTCAGCCCAGAAGCAGCTGCCTTCGCCCAGGCGGCTTTGCACACCGACCTCGCCGCCCATGCACGTGGCCAGCTCGCGACAGATGGACAGGCCCAGGCCGGTGCCACCGAAGCGGCGCGTGGTGGATTCGTCGGCCTGGGTGAAGGGGCGGAACAGGCGCTGCTGCGTGGCGGCGTCGATGCCGGGCCCGGTGTCATGCACTTCGAGTCGCACGCGAAGCTCATCGAGCCGGCGGGCGCGCAGCCGCACTTCACCCTGGGCGGTGAACTTGAGTGCGTTGCCCAGATAGTTGCTGAGGATCTGGCGCGTGCGCAGCGGGTCGCCCATGACCATGCCCTCCACGCCCGGGCCCACGTCCAGGTGCAGCGCGATCGGCCGCGGATCGGCCAGCGTGGCGTAGCCGCGCTGCATCACGCGCAGCAGTTCGCCCAGGTCGAAAGCCAGCGTCTCGAGTTCGAGCTTTCCGGCCTCGATTTTCGACAGGTCGAGGATGTCGGAGATGATGGCCGACAGGGCCTGCGCGGTGTCGCCGATCTGCTCCAAATACTGCTGGCGGCGCGCTGCGTCGGTGTCGGGCGCGGCCGCCAATCGCGCCAGGCCGAGCAGCCCGTTCAGCGGCGTGCGCAGTTCGTGGCTGGTGTTGGCGAGGAAGGCACTCTTGGCGCGGTTCGCGGCCTCGGCGGCGTCGCGTGCGCGCGCCAGCGCCTGCTCCACCTGGCGCCGCTCGGTGACATCCTCGACGATCCAGAGCGTGCCGCCCTTGCCGGGATGGCTGGGGTCGATGGCCTTGCCGGTGAGGCGCCCCAGGAAGGTGCTGCCGTCGAAGCGCCGTGCCAGTGTCTCGGTCTCGGCCGGCTCGCCGCGCGTCAGCAGCGGGTCGAGCGCGGCACCGACACGTTCGTAGTCCTCGTCGCTGTCCCAGACCACGCGAGCGCTCTGGCCGATGAGCGCGCCCGCGGGCCAGCCGTACATCTGTTCGAAGCGCGGGTTGGCGAGCACGAAGCGCCGGCCTCGCGTCACGGCGATGCCGATCGAGGCGTTCTGCAGGATCGCCTCGCGCTCCAGCCGGGCGCGTTCGTTTTCGGTCACGTCGCGCGCATTGATCACCAGGTATTCGCGCCGGTCCATCGCAAAGCGTGCGCCCGACACCAGCATCGAGATCGAGGCGCCGGACTTTGTGGCGAACTCGGTGGGCATGTCCTGCACCTGGCCATCATCGCGGATCGCGGCGACGAAACGCTCGTGGTCCTGCGGCCAGCGCCAGATGTCCAGCTCGAGCGGGTTTCGTCCCACCACGTCGGCGGCGGCATAGCCTGTCTGGCGCTCGAATGTGCGGTTCACCATGGCATAACGACCGGTCTGCAGGTCGGTCAGCGTGATCACGTCCGGGCTGGTGGCCACCAGATGCGAAAGCATGGCTTCGGAGCGGCGCACCGCGTCTTCGGCCTTCTTGCGCTCGGTGTCGTCGACAAAGATCGACAGCATCGCCGGCGCGCCGTGCGCATCGACGCGCACGCCGGTGGCACGCACCACGATGCGCCGTCCGGCCTGCCCCAACAGCCTGAATTCGGCCACCGGCAGCGCTTCGCCGGCGTGCATCTGCTGCAGGGACTCGAGTCGCCGACGCGCGCGTTCGCGCGAATCGCCGCCTTCGTAGACGGACAGCAGGTCCTGGTCGCTCATCGACTGCAGGTCGTTAAAACCGAACATGTCCAGCGCTGCCGGGTTGGCGTCGAGCACGCGTCCCGGGATCTGCAGCACCAACGGCGTGGGAATGCGCGTGAACAGCTCCAGGTAGCGCGATTCGGTATCCACCAGGGCCTGTCGCGCCTGTACATCGTCGCTGACATCGCGCGCCACGCCCCAGTAGCCCTGGAAATGCGCCTGCGCCTGCGCCTGCGCCTGCGCCGGCAATCGCGGCTCGCCGCTGACGAGGAAGTGCCGCACCTGCCCAGCCACGCCGGTCCATTGCGCGGGCAGGTCGCGAAAGGCTTCGCGCGCCTCGAGATGGGCGCGCAGCAGGTCGAGCGTGTCCGCGTCGAGATGCAACCCAGGCACCTCCCAGGGCACGCGGCCGATGACATCGGCCAGGTCCAGCGCGGGGCCGGTGCGCCCGTGGTGGTTGAAAGTCACGAGCCGGTACTGATCATCGATCTCCCAGTAGGCATCGGCGGCAATGCCGAGCAGGCCGCGAAAACGCAGTTCGCGCTCTTCGGCCGATTTGGCGAAGCGCGCCATGGCGCGTGACATCAGCATGCCGCCCGCCAGGCCGGTGCCGATGACGCCCAGCTGCATCAGGGCGCGCGCGCCCAGGCTTTCCATCGGCAGGAGCGATGGGCCCGAGGGCAGCCACTGGCGATGCTGCGCGAACGCCAACCCCAACACCACCAGCGAGCTGAATGCAGCCACCCCAAGGCCCGCGCGCAGGCCGGCCACGGCGCAGGCCACGCACGTCAAAAGGCCGAAAAGTCCGACGCCCGGGCCGGCCATGCCCGGGTCGAGCAGCGTCACGGCCAGTGTGACCACGATCAGGGAGCTGATGACCACCCGCAGCGTGATGTCCTGCATGCCCGCCGCGTCGCGGCGCATCGACGCGGCGGCCAGCGCGCCGACCGCAACGCAGGCCAGCAGCCACGGCGCGCGCGCCGCCAGGGCCGTGTCGCGCGGCAGGAACACGAGCACCAGCGCCGCCAGAAAGGCCACGGCCGCCGCCGTGGCCATGAAGTGCCGCATGACGATGTGTCTGGGCGCACGCTGCGCCTGCGCGTCTTCAGCGAACGCGGCAGGCGCTGGGCTCAGTGCGGGTTTCACGACCGAAGGCATGCTCGCCGAAGTCTTGCGCAAAATAGCGAGTCTGGCGTCACGGCGCTGCGTTCACTGAATCGTTTTCCCGATCAACGGACATCAGTTCGCACCACGCGCCGCGTTCAGCTGCAGCCGCGTGGCCAGGGCCACGCCGCGCGCCGCCTCGGCAAAGTCGGCCTGGGCCGAGGCATACAGCACCGCGCGCGACGAGTTGACGATGATCGGTGCGGGATTCTCGCCGCCCAGCCAGCCGGCGCGCACAGTGGCGGCAGCATCGCCGCCCTGGGCACCCACCCCGGGGATGAGCAACGGCAGCCGCGGCGCCAGTTCGCGCACGCGCGCAATCTCACCCGGGAAGGTGGCGCCGACCACCAGCCCGAGCTGGCCGCCTTGGTTCCAGGGCCCGGCGGCGAGCCGGGCAATGTGCTCGTAGAGCAGCTCGCCGCTGGCCAGGCGCTGCGCCTGCAGGTCGCTGCCGCCGGGGTTGGAGGTGCGGCACAGCAGGATCAGCCCTTTGCCGGCATAGCGCTGGTAGGGCTCGATCGAATCGAAGCCCATGAACGGCGAGAGCGTCAGCGCATCGGCCTGGTAGCGCTCGAAGGCCTCGCGGGCATACATCTCGGCCGTGCTGCCGATGTCGCCGCGCTTGGCGTCCAGGATCACTGGCACCTGCGGCGCCACGCGGCGCATGTGCGCCATTAGCCGCTCCAGTTGCGCTTCGGCGCGCAGCGCAGCAAAGTGCGCGATCTGCGGCTTGAAGGCGCACACCAGATCGTGGGTGGCGTCGACGATGGCGGCGCAGAAATCGAAGATGCGCTCGGCATCCCCCTGCCATGCACCGGGGAACTTCGCCGGCTCCGGGTCCAGGCCGACGCACAGCATCGAGTCGTGCGCGGCCTGCGCCGCAGACAGCATGTCGGTGAATCTCATGTCAACTCCCGATGCGGCCTATACGGCTGCCGCCGCGCAGCTGCCTGCGCCGGCGCCTTGCAAGGCGCAGGGCGCTCGACCGCCTCGCGCAGGCGCGCAGGCGGGCGAGCGGTGCGGTCTTGCCCCTCTCGCCGGGGCCGCCGAAGGCCGTCGGGGTGGCCCACGTCACACGCGGCGCGCCAGCTCGGCCGCCAGGCCGGTATAGGTGGCCGGCGTCAGCGCCAGCAGGCGCTTCTTGTCGGCGGCCGGCAGGTCGAGGGTGGCGACGAACCTGCGCATGGCCACGGCGGTGATGGCCTTGCCGCGGGTCATCTTCTTCAGCTGCTCGTAGGGGTTGGGCAGGCCGTGGCGACGCATCACCGTCTGCACCGCCTCGGCCAGCACCTCCCACGACGCGTCCAGGTCGGCGGCCATTGCGGCCTCGTTGACCTGCAGCTTGTCCAGCCCGCGCCGCAGGCTGTCGACGCCGAGCAAGGTGTAGCCCAGCGCCACGCCCATGTTGCGCAGCACCGTGCTGTCGCTCAGATCGCGCTGCATGCGGCTGATCGGCAGCTTCTGGCTCAGGTGCGTGAGCAGCGCGTTGGCCAGCCCGAAGTTGCCCTCGGCATTCTCGAAGTCGATCGGGTTGACCTTGTGCGGCATGGTGCTGCTGCCGATCTCGCCCTCGTTCAGCCGCTGCTTGAAGTAGCCCAGCGACACATAGGACCAGACATCGCGCGCCCAGTCGATGAGGATGGTGTTGCAGCGCGCGAAGGCATCGAACAGCTCGGCCATGTAGTCGTGCGGCTCGATCTGGATGGTGTGCGGGTTGAGCACCAGGCCGAGGCGCTTTTCCACCACCTGGCGGCTGAAGGCCTCCCAGTCCACGTCGGGGTAGGCCACCAGGTGCGCGTTGTAGTTGCCGACCGCACCATTCATCTTGGCGCGCAGCGGCACGGCGGCGATGCGCTCGCGTGCGACGGCCAGGCGGGCGACGACGTTGGCCACCTCCTTGCCCAGCGTCGTCGGGCTGGCGCTCTGGCCGTGGGTGCGGCTGAGCATCGGCGCTGCAGCCAGCGCGTGCGCCATGCTGCGCAGCTTGTCGATCAGCGCGTCCAGCGCCGGCAGCAGCACCTCGGCTCGGGCGCTCTTCAGCATCAGCGCATGGCTGGTGTTGTTGATGTCCTCGCTGGTGCAGGCGAAGTGCACGAACTCGGCGGCCGCCGACAACTCGGCATCGCCCTCGAAACCGGCCTTGAGCCAGTACTCGACCGCCTTGACGTCGTGGTTGGTGATCTTCTCGATGTCCTTGATGGCCATCGCATCGGCTTGCGAGAAGCCGGCGACTCGGCGGCGCAGCCTGGCGCGCGCCGCGCGCCCCAGCGGCTTGAACTCGGCCAGTCCGGCGTCGGACAGCGCGATGAACCATTCCACCTCGACCTGCACGCGGCGGTGCATCAGGCCGAATTCGCTGAGCAGCGGGCGCAGCGCGGCCACCTTGGCGGCATAGCGTCCGTCCAGCGGGGACAGCGCAGAGATTGGGGAAAGGGTCATGAGCGGACAGCCGCGGCGGCTGCCATGCAAACGGGGATGGGGAACACGTGGATTTTAGGCGCCGCGACAAGGGCACTCAGTCGGGTTGCGCACGAGGCCCGCCGCCGCGCTGTGGCGCCGATGCCGGCGCCGGCGTCGGTGCGCGCAGCACCGAGCGCAGCACCATGTCGACGATTTGCGCTTCGGCCGCAGCAAAGTCCTGCGGGTCGAGTGTCTTCTTGCCCAGGATCAGGCAGATCTGCGTGGCGAAATCGGCATAGGCCTGCGTGGCGGCCCACAGCACCACCATCAGGTGGCGCGCATCGACCGGCCGGCACCAGCCCTTGGCGGCCCAGCGCCCGAACTGCTCGGCGTCGGCCTGCAGCGCCGGGATGACACGCCGCTCGATCTCGTCGGCAAAGTGCGGCGCACCGGCGATGACCTCATTCGCATAGATGCGCGAATCGTCCGGGTGCTCGAAGGAAAAACGCAACTTGCCGTTGATGTATTCGCGCAGCGCCGCCTCGGGGTCGTCCTCACGCTGGCTCAGCGCCTCCATGTAGGACAACCACACGTCGAGCACACCGCCCAGCACCGCCCGGTAGAGCAAGGCCTTGCGCGGAAAGTAGTACAGCAGGTTCTGCTTCGACAGCCCCGCGGCGGCGGCGATGCGGTCGATCGACACGCCGCGGAAACCCTGCTGCGCAAAAAGCGGCTTGGCTGAGCGCAGGATGCGCTTCTCGATCTCGCTGCGCTGCGGGGCAGGCACGCCATGTTCGAGCTTGGTGCCGTGATCGCTGCGGGCTGGCATGTGGATTGCGTGTGCTTTAGGGACAAATCACAATGGGCATGCCCCAATCCTGTGCGTTAGATTTCCGAAGTTTACCAACTGGTAAAACGTATGCCGCCATGCCGACCCCTGGTTCTTGACATGAAGGAGCATGCAACATGAGTATCCCCAGTCCTGCGCCACCAGTGGCTTGCGGACGCCTATCACCGGCCGAGTACGCGCGCAACTTTGCCGACGCCCATCCTCCGCTGACGCCGGTGCAGGCCCTGCTCGAAGCCGAACGCTGCTACTACTGCCACGACGCACCCTGCACCACAGCCTGCCCCACCGGCATCGACATCCCGACCTTCATCGCACGCATTGCGCAGGGCAACCTGCGCGGCGCGGCGCACGCCATCCTGGAAGAAAACGTGCTCGGCGGCATGTGCGCCCGCGTCTGCCCCACCGAGGTGCTGTGCGAGCAGGCCTGCGTGCGCAATGCGCAGGAAGACAAGCCGGTGGAGATCGGCCTGCTGCAGCGCCATGCCACCGATGCCTATTTCGCCAAACCCGGCGCGCCGCTGTTCACTCGCGCACCCGCGTCTGGGCACAAGGTGGCGGTGGTCGGCGCCGGGCCGGCGGGGCTGGCCTGCGCACACAGGCTGGCGATGCTGGGCCATGCGGTGACGCTCTTCGACAACAAGCCCAAGCTCGGCGGGCTGAACGAATACGGCCTGGCCGCCTACAAGACGGTGGACGGCTTCGCGCAGAAGGAGATCGATTGGCTGCTGTCCATCGGCGGCATCGAGGTGCGGGCACAGCACAGCCTGGGCCGCGACATGCACCTTGACGCGCTGGTGCGCGACTTCGACGCGGTCTTCCTCGGCCTGGGCCTGGCCGGGGTGAACACATTGGGCATTGCCGAACCGGTGGACGCGGCGGCGCGCGCCGCGGTGGATTTCATCGCCGAGTTGCGCCAGGCAGCTTCGCCCGCCTCGGTGGCGGTGGGCCGGCGCGTGGTCGTCATCGGGGGCGGCATGACCGCGGTGGACGCCGCCGTGCAAAGCCGGCTGCTCGGCGCCGAAGACGTGACCATGGTCTACCGGCGCGGGCCCGAGGCCATGTCGGCCTCGGAGCACGAGCAGCAATGGGCCCGCACCCAGGGCGTGCGCATCAAGCACTGGGGCGCGCCGCAGCAGATGCTGATTGCCGATGGGCGTGTGCTGGGCGTGCGCTTTGCCCGCACCGCCATGAGCGGCGGTCGCCTGATCGAAACCGACGAGCGTTTCGACATCGAGGCCGACATGGTGCTGACGG
This sequence comes from Rubrivivax sp., assembly GCA_035633375.1. Classification (GTDB taxonomy): domain Bacteria; phylum Pseudomonadota; class Gammaproteobacteria; order Burkholderiales; family Burkholderiaceae_C; genus Rubrivivax. The sequence goes on along the minus strand of DASQFA010000775.1, from coordinate 9,655 downwards.
CCATCGGGCAATGCTTCGAGGCGCAACCGCTGGGGCTGGCGCTGACCCTGAAGGAAGGGCGCATCGCCACCGATGCCGAGGGCCAGACTTCGCACGCCAAGGTCTGGGCCGGCGGCGACTGCCGCCACGGCGGGCGCGACCTGACGGTCGAAGCCGTCGAACACGGCAAGGTGGCGGCCATGGCCATCGATGGAACCCTGCGCGCCTGAAGGAGAACCGCAATGGCCGATCTGAGCAGCAGCTTCGTGGGCATCAAGAGCCCGAACCCCTTCTGGCTGGCCAGTGCGCCGCCCACCGACAAGGAGTACAACGTGCGCCGCGCCTTCGAGGCCGGCTGGGGCGGGGTGGTCTGGAAGACGCTGGGCGAAGAGGGCCCGCCCATCGTCAACGTCAACGGCCCGCGCTATGAAGCACTGTATGCCGATGCGCGGCGCGTCATTGGCTTCAACAACATCGAGCTCATCACCGACCGGCCCTTGCAGACCAACCTGGACGAGATCCGCCGCGTCAAGCGCGACTTTCCCGACCGGGCGATGGTGGTGTCGATCATGGTGCCGTGCGAGGAAGGCGCGTGGAAGGCGATCCTGCCGCGCGTGGAGGACACCGGCTGCGACGGCATCGAGCTGAACTTCGGCTGCCCGCACGGCATGAGCGAGCGCGGCATGGGCTCGGCCGTGGGCCAGGTGCCGGAATACATCGAGATGGTGGCGCGCTGGTGCAAGACCTACACGAAATTGCCAGTGATCGTGAAGCTCACGCCGAACATCACCGACATCCGCCACCCGGCGCGTGCCGCCAAGGCCGGCGGCGCCGACGCGGTGAGCCTGATCAACACCCTGAACTCGATCATGGGCGTGAACCTGGCCACCATGCGCATGAGCCCCAACGTCGGCGGCATGGGCTCGCACGGCGGCTATTGCGGGCCGGCGGTCAAGCCGATCGCGCTGAACATGGTGGCCGAGATCGCCCGCGACCAAGGCACCGCCGGGCTGCCGATCAGCGGCATCGGCGGCATCACCACCTGGCGCGATGCGGCCGAGTTCATCGCCCTGGGCGCCGGCAACGTGCAGGTCTGCACCGCGGCGATGGTCTACGGCTTCAAGATTGTGCACGACCTGTGCGACGGCTTGTCGAACTTCATGGACGAGAAGGGCTACCGCAGCGTCGAGCAGATGGTCGGCCTGGCGCTGCCCAGCATCACCCACTGGAACCAGCTCAACCTGAACCACATCGACAAGGCCGTCATCGACCAGCAGCTGTGCATCCAGTGCGGCCGCTGCCACGTGGTGTGCGAGGACACCTCGCACCAGGCCATCAGCGCCACCAAGAACGGCCAGCGCCACTTCGAGGTGCTGGACGAGGAATGCGTCGGCTGCAACCTGTGCGTGTCGATCTGCCCGGTGCCGAACTGCATCACCCTGCAGCCGCTGAAACCGGGGCAGGTGGACAAGCGCACCGGGCGGGTGGTGTCCGCCGAGTACGCCAACTGGACCACGCACCCGAACAATCCGGCCAGAGCATGAAGCATCGCCGGACCGCTCCAGGAGGCTTCGCGCCTGGCGAGGAGCCGGGCCTATGGCCCGGCGCGGCCTGCAAGGCGGGCGCCGCAGGCGCCTTGGGGGTTTCATGAAACCTGTGGAAGCGGGCGTTGGCCTGCGGCCTGTGGTCGAGGTGCGCGACATGTCGGTCGCGTTCCCCGGCGAGCCGCCGGTGATCGCGCTCGACCGCGTCAGCCTGGACATCGCCGAGGGCGAGTTCATCTCGCTCATCGGCCCTTCGGGCTGCGGCAAGACCACGCTGCTGCGCGTCATCGCCGATCTGGAGCAGGCCACCTCGGGGCTGGTGCAGGTTAACGGCATGAGCTCGCACGAGGCGCGCCTGGCCCGCGCCTACGGCTACGTATTCCAGGCGCCGGCGCTGTTTCCGTGGCGCACGGTGCTGGCCAACGTGACGCTGCCGCTGGAGGTGCAGGGCGTGCCACGCGAACAGGCGCGCGAGACCGCGCGCGAGCACCTGGAGCGCGTGGGCCTGACGGGCTTCGAGGGAAAGTACCCGTGGCAGCTGTCTGGCGGCATGCAGCAGCGCGTGTCGATCGCGCGCGCCCTCGGCTTCGAGCCCAAGCTGCTGATGATGGACGAGCCCTTCGGCGCGCTGGACGAGATCACCCGCGACCGCCTCAACGAGCAGCTGCTGCGGCTGTGGGAGCGCGAAAGACGCACCGTGGTCTTCGTCACCCACTCGATCCCCGAGGCGGTGTTCCTGTCCTCGCGCATCGTCGTCATGTCGCCACGGCCGGGGCGCATCGTCGAGGTCATCGCATCCAGGCTGCCGGCCGACCGCACGCTGGAGATACGCGAGACGCCCGAGTTCATCGACGTCGCGCACCGCGTGCGCATGAGCTTGCACCATGCCCACGACTGAGCCTGGCGGCGCGCTGGCACCCCCTCCCGCTGCGCGGTCGCAGCTGGGGTTGGCGACCGGGGCACACGAGCACACTCGCCGACATGGACATGCTCTGCCGCGTGCGGCAGCGCCAGCAAAAACGGGCCCGCGAGCCCGCGACTCGATACTCCCGGTGCTGGCCGTGCTGGGTGCGCTGGGGGTCGTCTGGTATGCCGCCGCAGCCTGGCTGAACGCAGCGCAGGTCATCGAGCGCGTGCTGTCCGACCGGCCGGGCTGGGGCCTGGCCGAGCTGCTGCCGCTGACCTGGTCGATGCAGCGGCCGGTGTTGCCGGCGCCGCACCAGATCGCGCTGGACATGTGCCGCAGCGTCGTCGACTGGCCGCTGAATTCACCACGCAGCCTGCTCTTCCACACGGGGGTGACGGCGGCCTCCACGCTGCTCGGCTTCGTCATGGGCACGCTGCTCGGCCTGGCACTGGCCGTGGCGATCGTGCACTCGCGCACGCTCGACCGCAGCCTGTTCCCGTGGATCATCGCCTCGCAGACGGTGCCGGTGCTGGCCATCGCGCCGATCGTCATCGTGGCGCTGGGCAGCATGGGATTGACGGGGGTGTTTCCGAAGTCGGTGATCTCGATGTACCTGTGCTTCTTCCCGGTGACGGTGGCCATGGTCAAGGGCCTGCGCTCGCCCGGGGTGATGGAGCTGGAGCTGATGCACACCTATGCCGCCAGTGCCCAGCACAACTTCTGGAAGCTGCGCGTGCCGGCTTCGCTGCCCTTCCTGTTCCCTTCGCTGCGCGTGGGCATTGCCGCAGCCCTGGTCGGCGCCATCGTCGCCGAGCTGCCCACCGGCGCGCAAGCCGGCCTGGGCGCGCGGCTGCTCACCGGCTCGTACTACGGCAACACGGTGCAGATCTGGTCGGCGCTGATCATGGCGGCGCTGCTCGGCCTGGCACTCACCGGCCTGGTGGCATGGGCGGAAAAGGGCCTCACGCCCGGAGGCAGGAAATGAACGCCGTGCTGGCCTTGCTCGCCGCGGCCGGCGCCTGGGCGGCGCTGCAACTGCCGCTGGGCATGGCCTTGGCCGGGCATGCGTGGCGCATCGGCTTCTTCGTGCTGTTGCTGGCACTGGCCGTGCTGGCGGTGGCCACGCTGCGCCGGCTGGCCGGGCTGCCGCCGAAGGGCTGGCAGGGGCGTTTTGCCACGCCCTTGCTGTTCGGCCTGTGGGTGCTGGTCTTCTGGGAGATGCTGACGCAGGGCTTCGACGTGCCCAAGGTGCTGCTGCCGGCGCCCACGGTGGTGTGGGCCTCGCTGCTCGACGGCCTGCCCACGCTGTGGACGGATTTCGTGCAGACGGTGCTGCACTCGGTGCTGATCGGCCTGGCCGCCGGCTCGGCCCTGGGCTTCACCGTCGGCGTGCTCATCGACCGCAGTCCCTTTCTACAGCGCGGGCTGCTGCCGGTGGCCGCGCTGGCCAGCACCGTGCCGCTGGTCGGCGTGGCGCCGATCATGGTGATGTGGTTCGGCTTCGACTGGCACAGCAAGGCCGCGGTGGTGGTGGTGATGACCTTCTTCCCGATGCTGGTCAACACGCTGGCCGGGCTGGCCGCGTCCGGCCACATGGAGCGCGACCTGATGCGCAGCTACGGCGCAGGCTACTGGCGCACGCTCTTCAGCCTGCGCATTCCGGTGGCGCTGCCCTTCATCTTCAACGCGCTCAAGATCAACTCGACATTGGCGCTGATCGGTGCCATCGTGGCGGAATTCTTCGGCTCGCCGGTGTCGGGGCTGGGTTTTCGCATCAGCACCGAGGCGGCGCGCCTGAACATGGGGCTGGTGTGGGCCGCCATCGTCGTGGCCGCCGTGGCCGGCTCGTTGCTGTATGCGCTGCTGGAGTGGGTGGAGCGGCGCAGCACCTTCTGGCACCCGTCGATCCGCATGGGATGATGTTCGTTCAGCAATCGCCGCAAGGCACAACAACCAGGAGTTAGACCGATGATGCGCAAGACTGCTTTGATGGTGTCCCTGCTGCTTGCGGCCGGCACTGCCGCCGCGCAGGAGAAGGTCACGGTGCAGCTGAAATGGCTGCCGCAGGCCCAGTTCGCGGGCTACTACGTGGCCGCCGCCAAGGGCTTCTACAAGGACGCCGGACTGGACGTGAGCATCAAGCCGGGCGGCCCGGACATCGCTCCGGCGCAGGTGCTGGCCGCCAATGGCGCCGACATCACGGTGGACTGGATGCCCAGCGCGCTGGCCGCGCGCGAGGCCGGCGTGCCGATGGTCAACGTGGCGCAGATCTACAACCGCAGCGGCATGATGCTCACCTGCAAGAAGGCCAGCGGCGTGGCCACGCCCAAGGACTTCAAGGGCAAGACGCTGGGCGTGTGGTTCGGCGGCAATGAGTACCCCTTCCTCAGCTGGATGGGCACGCTGGGCTTCAAGACCAGCGGTGCCAACCCCGACGTGAAGGTGCTCAAGCAGGGCTTCAACGTCGATCCGCTGCTGCAGAACCAGGCTGCCTGCGTGTCGACGATGATCTACAACGAGTACTGGCAGATCATCGATGCCGGCGTCAAGCCCGACCAGCTGGTCACCTTTCCCTATGAAGACCAGGGCGTGGCCACGCTCGAAGACGGCCTGTACGTGATGGCCCCGAAGCTCAAGGACCCGGCCTTCGTCGCCAGGATGGGCAAGTTCGTCGCCGCGTCGATGAAGGGCTGGGAATACGCGATGAAGAACCAGGACGAAGCGGTGAAGATCGTGCTCGCGGCCGACACCTCGGGCGGCTCCACCGCGGCGGTGCAAAAGCGCCAGCTGGAAAACGTGGCCAAGCTGATCACCGTGGCCAACGGCCCGAAGATGGGCTTCCTGGAGCCGGCTGCCTACCAGCGCACGGTGAAGGTGCTGCTGGCCGGCGGCAGCGACCCGGTGATCAAGAAGGACCCGGGCCCCGACGCGTGGACGCACGCGGTGTGGAACAAGGCGACCGGCAAGTGAGTTGAGGCCAGTGCAACAGCCTTCACCGCGGAGGAACGGAGTTGCGCAGAGGTCCGCAGAGTGAGAAGCGATTTCGTCGTGTTCCTCTGCGCCAACTCTGCGTCCTCTGTTCCTCCGCGGTGAAAGGCTTTCTTTCGAGGAGGTCGATATGAGTCTGTTGATCCGCGGCGGCACCGTCGTCAATGCCGACTTCAGCCAACGCGCCGACGTGGTGTGCGAAGGCGGCGTCATCCGCGCCGTCGGTGCCGATCTGCCGGTGCCGGCCGGCGCCGAGGTGGTGGATGCCGGCGGTGCGCTGGTCATGCCTGGCGGCATCGACCCGCATACCCACATGCAGCTGCCCTTCATGGGCACGGTGGCGGTGGACGACTTCTACGACGGCACCTGTGCCGGCCTGGCCGGCGGCACGACGACGATCATCGATTTCGTCATTCCCGCTCCGCAGGAGCCGCTGCTGGCCGCCTTCCACAAGTGGCGCGGCTGGGCCGAAAAGGCCGCGTCAGACTACGCTTTCCACGTCGCCGTCACCTGGTGGGACGAATCGGTGCACCGCGACATGGGCACGCTGGTTCAGAACGAAGGCGTGACCAGCTTCAAGCACTTCATGGCCTACAAGAACGCCATCATGTGCGACGACGAGACGCTGGTGAACAGCTTCAAGCGTGCGCTGGAGCTGGGCGCGCTGCCCACCGTGCATGCCGAGAACGGCGAGCTGGTCTACCTGCTGCAGCAGGAAGTGGCCAAGATGGGCATCACCGGCCCCGAAGGCCACCCGCTGAGCCGCCCGCCGATGGTCGAGGGCGAGGCCGCCAACCGCGCCATCGCCATCGCCGACGTGCTGGGCGTGCCGGTCTACGTGGTGCACGTGTCGTGCATCGAGTCGGCCGAGGCCATCGCCCGTGCCCGTGCGCGCGGGCAGCGTGTCTTCGGCGAGGTGCTGGCCGGGCACCTGGTGATCGACGACAGCGTCTACCGCGACCCCGACTTCACGCGCGCCGCGGCGCACGTGATGAGCCCGCCGTTCCGGCCCAAGGGCCACCAGGAAATGCTGTGGCGCGGCCTGCAGGCAGGCAGCCTGCACACCACCGCCACCGACCACTGCGTGTTCTGTGCGTCGCAGAAGGCGGCCGGGAAGGCCAACTTCGCGATGATTCCCAACGGCTGCGGCGGCGTCGAAGAGCGCCTGGCGGTGCTGTGGCACGAGGGCGTGAACAGCGGCCGCCTCACGCCGAACGAGTTCGTCGCCGTCACCTCGGCCAATGCCGCGCGCATCTTCAACCTCTACCCGCGCAAGGGCCTGGTTGCCGCCGGCGCCGATGCCGACCTGGTGGTGTGGGACCCGGCCGGCACGAAGACGATCTCGGTGAAGACGCAGAAGAGCAAGGTCGACGCCAACATCTTCGAAGGCCGCACGGTGCGTGGCATCCCGGCGGCCACCGTCAGCCAGGGCAAGCTGGTCTATGCCAAGGGCGAGCTGCGCACCGTGCCCGGCGCCGGACGCTACCTGAAGCGCGAGCCCTTTGGCGCCAACTTCGACGCGATGAAGCGGCGCACGCAGACCCTGGCCCCGACGGCTGTGTCACGTTAGCAAGGAGAGCACCATGGACACCAAGGTCAAACCGAATGTCGACAAGCTGCGCATCGACGGTGCGCGCCTGTGGGCCAGCCTGATGGAGCTGGCCAAGATCGGCGCCACGCCCAAGGGCGGCGTGTGCCGCCTGACACTGACCGACCTGGACAAGCAGGGCCGCGACCTGGTGTCGAAGTGGGCTCGCGAGGCCGGCCTGAGCATCACCATCGACAAGATCGGCAACGGCTTCCTGCGCCGCCCCGGCCGCAACAACGCCTTGCCACCGGTCGTTACTGGCAGCCACATCGACACCCAGCCCACCGGCGGCAAGTTCGACGGCAACTACGGCGTGCTCGCCGGGCTGGAGGTGGTGCGCACGCTCAACGACCACGGCATCCAGACCGAGGCGCCGATAGAGGTGGCCTGGTGGACCAACGAGGAAGGCTCGCGCTTCGTGCCGGTGATGATGGGCTCGGGCGTGTTCGCCAAGGCCTTCACGCTGGACCATGCCTACGCGGCCAAGGACACAGAAGGCAAGTCGGTCAAGGACGAGTTGCAACGCATCGGCTACATCGGCGACGAGGAGCCGGGTGCGCACCCGATCGGCTGTTACTTCGAGACCCACATCGAGCAGGGCCCGGTGCTGGAAGACCACGACAAGACCATCGGCGTGGTCACCGGCGTGCTCGGCATCCGCTGGTACGACTGCACCGTCACCGGCATGGAAGCGCATGCCGGCCCGACACCGATGGCGCTGCGCAAGGACGCGCTGCAGGTCGCCGCCAGGCTGATGCAGGAAGTGGTGGCCTGCGCGCACCGCCACCCGCCGCACGGCCGCGGCACGGTGGGCATGGTCAGTGTGCACCCGAACAGCCGCAACGTCATCCCCGGACGGGTGAAGTTCAGCATCGACCTGCGCAATGCCAGCGACGCACTGGTGGACGCGATGGACGCCGATATCCGCGCCGCGGCCGCGCGCATCAGCCAGGAGACCTGCCTGCCTATCGTCATCGAGCAGGTCAGCGCCTACCCGGCGCAGCCCTTCCATCCCGAGCTGATCGATGCGGTGGGGCGGGCCGCACAGAAGCTGGGCTACTCCAACATGCCCGCCGTATCGGGCGCCGGCCACGACGCGGTGTACATGGCGCGGCTGGCGCCGGCCGGCATGATCTTCATCCCCTGCAAGGACGGCATCAGCCATAACGAGATCGAGGACGCCAAGCCCGAGCACATCACCGCCGGCTGCAACGTGCTGCTGCATGCGATGCTGGAGCGGGCTGGGGTGGTCCCTTAATTGCTTGCAAACCCACCACCTCACAAAGGAGATTCCATGAGCCTGACCCGCCGCCTGACCCTGTTGTCTGTCACCGCCGCCACTGCCGCGTTGACCACCCTGAGCCTGCCCGCATGGGCGCAGAACAAGATCAAGGTCGCCGCCATCTACACCGTGCCTGTGGAGCAGCAATGGGTGTCGCGCATCGACAAGGCACTGAAGGCGGCGGTGGCCCGCGGCGAAATCGAGTACGTGTTCTCCGAGAACGTCAGCAATGCCGACTACGAGCGTGTGATGCGCGGTTATGCCGAGAAAGGCCACCAGCTGATCGTCGGCGAGTCCTTTGCCGTCGAGGCGGCGGCGCGCAAGGTAGCCAAGGACTATCCCAAGGTGTCCTTCGTCATGGGCAGTTCGGGCAAGCCGCAGGAGCCCAACTTCGCCGTGTTCGACAACTACATCCAGGAGCCGGCCTACCTGAGCGGCATGATCGCCGGCAGCATGAGCAAGAGCAACAAGATCGGCATGGTCGGCGGCTTCCCTATCCCCGAGGTGAACCGGCTGATGAACGCCTTCATGGCCGGCGCGAAGGAAACCAACCCGAAGGCCGAATTCATGGTGACCTTCATCAACAGCTGGTTCGACCCGCCCAAGGCCAAGGAAGCCGCCTTCGCGATGATCGACAAGGGCGCCGACGTGATGTACGCCGAGCGCTTCGGCGTCAGCGACGCGGCCAAGGAGAGAGGCAAGCTGGCCATCGGCAACGTCATCAACACCCAGGACAAGTACCCCGACACCGTGGTCGCCAGCGCGCTGTGGAATATGGAGCCGACGATCGATCGGGCGCTGAAGATGGTGAAGGACGGCAAGTTCCAGGCTGAGGACATGGGCAAGTATTCGATGATGCAGTTCAAGGGCAGCGTGCTGGCGCCGCTGGGCACCTTCGAGAAGAAGATCCCGGCCGACACCGTGGCCAAGGTCAAGGCCAAGGAGAAGGCCATCCTCGACGGCAGCTTCAAGGTGGTGGTGGACGACAACCAGCCCAAGCCGACGGCGAAGTAGTGCGGCGACTACAATGCGTTGCATCTGCGACGCATGGTTCTGAGCCCTCACTCTCATGAAGACAGCCACCTTTCCCTCGCTGCGTGTCGAGCCCGAGCTTCGTGAGGCCGCCGAGGCCGTTCTGCAAGAAGGCGAAACGCTGTCCGCGCTGATCGAGACGGCAGTGCGTGAAACTGTCGAGCGCCGCCGTACCCGCGCCGAGTTCATCGCACGTGGGTTGGCCTCACGCGACGAGGCGCGGCGCACTGGCGTGTACTTCTCGGCACAGTCCGTGCATGACGAATTGCGAGCGATGCTCGCTACGGCCCGGAAGCGGGTGCGTGGGTGAGCTTCGCCGTCAGGTACAGCGCCTT
>DASQFA010000774.1:0-9045 GCA_035633375.1 Rubrivivax sp. | reverse complement strand
TCGGTAGCGAGGTTGGTGCCACGCACGTCGATCGTGCCAGCCGAGCAGTTGTAGGCGGCATGGGTGTGGCCGCTGATCACCAGATCGACCGCGTTGTCGAGGCGCTTGACGATGGCGCGGATGTCGCTGTCAGTGCCGTCGGCGTTCTTCAGGTCACCCGTGCAGCCGTTGATGTCGGAAGTGATCGGCTGATCATTGATGCTGAGCTGCCGGTTCTGGAAGCCGCCTTGGTGCACCAGCACCACGATCGACTCGACGCCGAGAGCACGCAGGCGTGGCACCAGCGCGTTGACCGTGTCCGCCTCGTCCTTGAAGGTCAGGCCGGCGACGCCTGTGGGCGTCACGATCGTAGGCGTGCCCTTCAGCGTCATGCCGATGAACGCCACGCGCACGCCGTTGAAGGTCTTGATGCCGTAGGAGGGCAGCAGTGTGCGGCCGGTGGCGTCCTCGACGACGTTGGCCGACAGCCACTTGTACTTGGCGCCGTCGAAGGTGCCCGGCGCCGACGATCCGAAGCCCTTGCAGCTGTTGGGGTCGGGAAGGCCGCTGGTGATCTTGCAGCCGCCGTTCTGCAGCCGGCGCAGCTCGTCCTTGCCCTTGTCGAACTCGTGGTTGCCGACCGCGTTGAACTCGAGTCCGATCTTGTTGAGCGTCTCCACCGACGGCTCGTCGAAGAACAGCGCCGAGATCAGCGGCGTGGCGCCAATGAAGTCGCCGGCGCCGACCACCACGTTCAGCGGGTTGGCCGCCTTCATGCGCGCAACCCAGGCCGCCATGTACTCGGCGCCACCGACGATCGGCCGCAGGCCCGGATCGGGCGGCGTCGTCGTCGTAGGCCCCGGCACCAGCGTGTTGCGGCCGAATACGCCCGGCGATTCGAGGTTGCCGTGGTAGTCGTTGAAGCCGATGATCTTCACCACGAACGGGGTGCGGGCCTGGGCCTGCGCCGTGCTGGGCTGCAGGGTCAGGGCAGTGGCGCCCAGCGCGAAGGCGCAGGCGATGCGGGCAATCGAGGGCATCAAGGGTGTCTCCCGAAGGGCGTGGACGGAAAAGTCGCGTCGAGTCGAGCAGGCGCAGCGCGCTGCTGTCAGGTGCCGCGACGCCGTCTGATCGTGAGCAGGCCCAGGCCGGTCAGCAGCATCAGATAGGTGGCGGGTTCGGGCACGAGCATAACATTCAGGCCGCCGACGCTGGCGTCGATGGACGCGCCCAGGTCGTCCAGCGCGCTCAGGCTCATGCGCCCCGTGATCAGGTAGTCGCCAGCGGCCAGAGCGAAGACCGCGCGGCTGTAGTTCGAGTCGGCCAGCGCCGCGTCGAAGTCGAGACCGATGCTGGTGGGGTAGCTGTCGATCGCGGCGCTGGTGAAGCCTAGCGAGGCGGCGTTCGCGAAGACCTCGAAGCGGTCGCCGGCGAAGCCGGCGTCGACCACCGTCAGCGCGCCGGTGAGCCCCACAGGAACCGTGAAGACGAAGCTGAGATCGGAGCCGTCGGCGATGTCGATCCAGTTCGGCGTGCCGAATTCAACCTGGTCTACGTCGAACTCTGCCCACGTGCCGTTGGTGGACAGGTTGACCGGGGTGGCCTGGGCAGCACCCAGAAAGGCCACCGCCAGCGCGGCGCCGGCCAGGAATTTGCGGATGAGCATGTCGATCCTCGTCGTCGTGTTCGCGCCCCCGGACATCGGTAAGCCTCGGCGCATTGACGTTAGGGGCGCGGTGTGACAAGTCGATGAAGGGTTCGGGTCCGGTGACATGGGCCGAAATGTCATCCCGAATCCGCGGCGCGCAGGCGGCCACAGCCACCTGGCCCCGCGGCGAAGCCGTGCCCTCGGGGTCGGCGGTTTTCGCAAGACCGTCAAAGTGGTTGGATTCCCTCCGATTCAGGGGGTCGAGTTTCAAGACCGCGAAGAGACATAGGGAATGTCGCTGGGAGTGCATCGATCGGTGTGCCCTCCATACCGGGCAGGCGTCTCCGTGCATCGTCATCAGCCTGCACCTGCGTCTCGCGCGAGCAAGCTGACAGGATCACGCCCAAGGCCGCAGCGCTTGGCTGCTCCTCGTCCGCGAACGACTGAGAACTATCCAGTTCCCCAAAAGTCAGCGCCTGCAGCCCGGCAGGACATAGCCTCCAATCAACGGCGCACCGGCTATACCGGCGCGCGACCCAGAGCTGAACTTCGATCTGGCCGATTCGAGTCCGTAAAGCAGATGGCCGTGACCGACGTCGCGGCCCGGCCCCGCGCCGAGTCTCTGCAGGTCGCGCGCCACGCCAGTGCACCGCGACGCCGTGCGTGCCACAGCTTCGGGAGCGGAAGTGGCCCTCAGCCTGGTTCTTGGGACGACAACGGTCGTGTCTGCTACTGCTGCTTGGGGCCTTCGGTCAGGCGGCGACCAAGCCCGACGGCGTACGGTGCTGCCCTGGCGGCAATCAACGGGTCGGCAGACGGCTCCACTCCCTTTGGCAGAACCAATGGGTTGAAAGTGATCGCCAGGCACGCGCCGCCGCCGTCTTCAGCCACCGACGTCACCATCAGCATGCCCCAGATTGACCTTTTTGCGGCCTTCCGGCAGCGGCACGGTGGCGTTGTCGATCTTGTCATCGGCCTGGGCCAGCTCGAGATCGAAGTTGAAGGCGACCTTGCCGTCCTTCACACGCTGTCGCAGATCATCAAACAAGAAGGACGGACCCTTGGCCTTGGCGTCGTCATCCGTCAAGCCTTGGACTCCGCCAACGGGCTCGAAGATCCATTTCACGAACTGTTTGGTGCCGCTGGCGTTGACGAAGCCAAAGGCGTGTACGCCCCAGTAGTTGAGGGTGCCGAAGCTGGCCGGCACCGGCTGCGACGCAAAGTACTTGCCTTGCAGGAGGACTTCGGGGTTGGCATCGGTGAATGCCTTGACTTTGGCCGGGTCGGGCATCTTGGTCGCCGGGTCGGGCTGCAGGGAAGCCAGGCGACCGAAGAACTGCTGTGGCGACGAAGCGCCGGACACCGGCGCCGAAATGTTGCCCATCTGCCATGTCTCGCCGTTGGGCAGGTCAAACTGCAGTGCCAGGTTGCGTTGAGACTTGGCATTGTCCGGCGCCTTCGGGTTGGCGCCGCCCACTAAGAAGCGCACCACCACCGGTACCGGCTTGCCGCTAAAGGCCGAGGCCGTGGACAGAGCGCGTGCATCTGCCGTGCCAATGAATTCGCCCACGGCGCAGATGCCCTTGGCGCCCGAGCGGCGATAGCCATCGAACTTGCCGAAGGTGGATTCGAACTGATTCAGGAAGCTATTCGGATCCACTGCCGCTGCCGCAGGCGACTGTGCGAATGCGTTCGAGGTCAACACAGCCGCGGCTGCCGCGACGGCGGAAAGTAACAGCTTTGTCATTGATGAAGCTCCTCAAGCTAGACGGGTTGCAGGAAACAACGAGCTGGCTGTCCACGCAGCGCATTCAGCAACGCTTGAGGACCTAGTCGAGCCTGGCGAGCCAGGCTTACGAAGTGATCAGGAAAGGGTCCGCCTGAGCCTTGGCGCGAATCGCCGGTTCGGTATGGGCTGTGGGTAAAGGAGCGCACCGCCGCCATGGACGTACCCAAGATGCGCTGAGAGTGCCCATGCGGGAGTCCGAATGGGCAACAACGATCTATTCCGACGCCAACAGCCGACGCTCGCCAGCACACGCTGCTGGCCGGGCACGTCGGCAGCGAGCGTCGGCTGACCGGCATCATCAATCTGGCAGACAGCTTCAGGGCCGCGAGCTCGGCCCATCGGCTGGTAAGAGCCGACCCGAAGCCGTCGGATACGATGCTCCAATCATCCCGTAGAAATCGGATGAAGCTGCCGTTCAATCTGCGGCAACGAGGCGCCTCAACCTCCTTTCAGATCGCATGCCCACACGAGGCGACAAGGGCCGCACCCGCAGTGGCCCGCCGCTGTGGGAGGCCGCCGACCGAGCACGATCCCGCCGCCGATCCGCTGCTCCAGCCCGTCACGGCCTTCTCGTTCGACCAGCGCCTCAGCTGGTCGCCACCACCGTCACCGTCGCTGCTCGCCCGTGGGCGACGCCGGGAGCGGGCGTCCAGGGAGTCGACAACGTCCTCGCCCACTATGGCAAGAGCGGACAGCCGGTCGGCCGCACCGCGAATTCCGTGAACGCCTTCCGTGGAAACGCCCTGGTCGATGTCGTCGCCGACACCGGTGGATTCGTCGAATACCTGGTCGAGCTTAATGCCGCGGTCGAGGCGTGGCAGCGGCTCGCGATCCAGCGCAACGCCTTCGGCGAGGCGGTGCGGGAATACCAAGCCCCCGCCTCCGGACGGATCGCTATCCGCGGCACCGACGCCATTTGGAAGCGCGGCTCGGACATCGCGACGATCCTCAACGATGGTCCCGACTGCTTGTCCAAGGGCTGCCCACACTGCAGTGGGGACGAGCGCTGATCGGGATGCGCGGCGGCAGCGTCGGCGGTACCAAGGACTCGGACCACAGGGGCTCGGGCGAATTGCATGACAGTCATCGATGCCGAACAAAGCCCAAGAGGTTTTCATCAGGCCTTCATGTGTAGCGCGTATACATGCTCCGGCAGCGGATGTGATGCAAGCAACTATAAATGCCGGGGGTGCTCAATGAGCAGGATCGAATCGAGGGCGGGCGGCGAAGAGGCCTCGCCAGGCGCGGCGGCTGGACCAGCGCAGGAAGCAGGCGGGGCTCGGCAAGCGCTGCTTTGGCTCGCAGTCCTCGGGCTCGTCTATCTGCTGTTGATCGCCGTCGGCATCCTCAGTCAGGGCTTCCGAGCCATCTCCGGCGGTGCCGATGGGGCCGCGGCGATCTTCGAGTTCGCCACCAACCCGATCGTGGGGGTGATACTCGGCGTACTGGCGACGGCATTGGTGCAATCCTCCAGCGCCGTCACCTCGGTGATTGTGGGCCTGGTCGGTGGCGGCCTTCCTGTCGCCATTGCTATTCCCATGATTCTGGGCTCCAACATGGGGACCACGGTTACCAATACCCTTGCGGCCCTTGGTAATCTCAAGGAGGACAAGGCGTTCAATCGCTCCTTCGCTGCCGCAACCGTCCACGATTTCTTTAACCTGCTGTCGATCGCGATCTTCCTGCCGCTGGAGATGCTTTTCCACCCGCTGGAGCGACTGGCTGAGTACTTCGCCGGGTACTTCCAGGGCAGCGGCAACGCCTCGATGCGGGACTTCGACTTCGTCCGCACCATCACGCGCCCCGTCATTAATGAGATTCGTGACGCGATTCGGCTGCTCCCCGACGGGATCGACGGCTTTGCGATGATTGCGGTCGGTATCGCGGCGGTGCTGCTTGCCGTGTACCTGCTCGGTAAGGCCCTGCGCGCGGTCATGACCGGGAGGGCGCAACGCATCTTCAATGCCGCCGTGGGCAAGAATGCGGCGCTCGCGGTGCTGTCTGGGCTGGTCGTGACGATCCTGGTTCAGTCGTCGACGTTGACCACGGTGCTCATCGTGCCTATGGCGGGTGCGGGCGTATTCACCCTGGCCCAGGTCTATCCCTTTACGCTGGGGGCGAACATCGGGACCCCGATTACGGCCCTGCTCGCCGCGACTGCAGTGACTGGCGAGTATGAGCTCTTCGCGCTGCAGATCGCACTGGTGCACCTGCTCTACAACGGCCTTGCGGTCATCCTGTTCGCCGCGATTCCGCCCCTGTGGAGACTGCCCATGCAGGCCGCGCAGGCACTCGCCGATGGCGCGGAGCGTTCCCGCTGGGTTGTCCCAGGTTACATCCTTGGGGTGTTCTTCGTCGTGCCGGGCCTGGTGTTCGGCGCCCAGTCGCTCTTCGCCAACAAGAGCCCCGAGGTGCTGGAGGCGGAGCACAAGGAGGCCGTCTACGAGGCGGTCAAGAAGGAGATCGAGGAGAAGGGTGTCGAGATCGAATAGGGACCCAGGGCTCCGAAACCGCCCGGGTCATGCTCCTCGATACGCATGGCCCGGGCGGGTCCCGGCCTCAGGTGCAGTGCGGGATCGAGACTCTTCTGTATCCGGGTTGGCGGCAGCGGCCCTCGGTGCCTGACCCCACTCGAGTTGCGACCGCCTCGCCGCCTTGGTGCCGCCCGCCGCGGATCCACCGCCACCTCTACTTCGGCGTGCTGGCGCGAACGGCCGCTCACCGGAAACTTCCGCGACGACGCCGAACGGCTGCAGGTGGCCGGGAGCCCATACCCGTGACCGGCGGCTTCACGGCATCGCAACTTGGACGTCGGCTTTGCGGCAACGAAGTTTGCAAAGCGACGGGCTCCTGCCGACCGTGAAGAGACACCCGCTGTCCTGATCTCGCTTTCCCAAAGCTGCCGGTCGGACCCGCACACAGACACCCGTTGGAGGCCCCGCAGCAGCGGGCACACATCGGTAGGCGGCACTCAGGGCGATTGAGGCGCGGAGCACGGCTTGAGACCGTGCGGGCTCACCCCACCGGGAGCCCAGCGTGCAAGCCATCCGCCAGTTTTGTCCCAGCGGGCTCCGGATGGCGCCCCAGTCCACTACGAGCGCCACCGTCCGGAGCAGACCACGCTGTACCGCCTGGTGCAACAGCACGCCGCGAGTAGCCGTAACTGTAGCCGCGGCTGCGCGACCGCTTACCGCGGAAAGCGATTGGCGTCGATGATGCGCTGCTCGAAGCGGAAGACCTCGGGGTCCTGCGCGTTCACGATGACCTCGACCCAGTGGACGTACTGCGCGCCGAAGTTCTCGACCCGCGTCACGTTCTCCAGCGTTTGCGTGCCGGCGCTGAGCGTGGCCGCGCGCAAGGGCTTGTCGACGCGGAAGTAGTGGCTGTCGCCGTGGGCGATGACCACCGGCTTGCCGAAGGTGATGGCGCGCGCCGTGATGCGGTCGAGCACGGCGTTGAAGCCGGCGCGGTTGGGATCGCTGGCCGGCAGCTCGAAGACCGGGTTGGCCTGCATCGCCAGCAGCACGCCGGCTGCGTTCGACGCGGCGGCGGCGTCGAACACGGTGTCGATCCAGGCCACGGCCGCAGCCTGGCGCGCTTCGAACTCGGCGATGCGGTCCGGACGCGGCGTGGAGACGCTGTCGCTGGGGTCGAGCTGGTTCCACGGCGCCAGGTTGTTGTTGCTGCCCACCACGTGGATCGTGCCCATCACGGTGCCGCCGAAGTGCCACATCGTGTTCTCGACGAAGGTCGCAAAGCCGGGTTGCGCGGCTTGCGTCTGCACGCGTGCCTTGCGCCCGCCGCTGGTGACGCCGGGCTGCGGGAAGAAGATGCCGCGCAGGCGGTCCAGGCGCTCGGTCGGCAGGTAGGTCCCGTTGTTCGTCCGGTGGCAGTCGGTCCAGTCGTTGTCGCCCGGCGTCAGCACGAAGGGCTTGTCGAAGCGCTGGAACTGGTCGAAGCGGCGCAGCAGCAGGGCATCGTCACATCGCTCGCCGCCGCCCTTGATGTCGCCGGTGTGCAGCACGAAGCGCACCCGCGGTGTGGCGTTGACGGCCTCTATGACGCGGTCAAACTTCGGCTCGTCGGCGACGCCGTAGGGCACGTCGCCGACGAGGGCGAACGAGCCGCGCTGCGGCATCGGCAGCACCGGTTGGGCGCTGGCCACTAGGGCGGAAAGCAGGCAGGCGGCCGCGACGGCGGCCCGGACTGTGGTTCTCATGATCGGCTCCTCGGGTGCGCAGGGCACCCCGCTCCGCGCTGCCGCGGACGTTACGCAGCCGCGATGACGGCGCCGTGTCGGTTGTGCGACAGTCCAGCGCAAGCCGGGGCGAATAGATCTGAGGCAGGCCGTCGAAGATCAGCAAGTCCAAGGTTTCTACCTGCAGGTCGGTGATCGGCGCCAGTCTGACCGCCGCGCCGCCGCTGCGCCAGCGCAGCGTGGGGTGCATGCAATCCACCACCACGGGGCGAGCGAACGTGCACAACCGCTAACGGTAGCGTAGGCGCTGTGCAAAGAAGACCATGCCACCATCCCAAACGATCCGATCCCTCGTTGTGGCGACCACACACGAGGTGCTTCCGAGGTTCGGTCTGGCTTTTCTGGTCGACGACCACGAGAGGACTTGGACGATCGTGTCCTTCCGGCAAATCTGCATGAAATGACGCCGCACTCTCGATAGGTTCCACCTCCATTGCAATCCGACGAGGAGACGGGCGATGGAAGGGACGAACAAGGCATTACAGACCACAGGGTGCAGCGATGGGCTGTCGCGGCTGAAGCGGCAGTTTGATCAATGGCGGGCCGCTCGCCGGGCCGGCGAGCGGATTCCGTCAGAGCTTTGGGCCGGTGCCGTCGCCGCGGCCGGCGAGCATGGTGCGTACTGCGTGGCTGCGGAGTTGCACCTGGATTACGCCGTGCTCAAGCGGCGCGCCGCGCTGGCCGGTGGCAAGACACCGGGCGCCGAGTTGACGCCCCGGTTTGTCGAGCTGTTTGCACCGGCCGGGCGGGCAACGCCGGCAGCAGCTGCGCGGCCGCAGTGCGTGGGTCGAACTGGACAACGCGCGTGGCGCGAAGATGCGCGTGGAGCTCGATGGCCAGGGGCTGGCGGGGCTGTCGGTCCTGTGCAGTGCATTCTGGGCCGCGTGATGATCCAGATCACCCCGCACATGCGCATCCTGGTGGCGGTCGAGCCGATTGACTTCCGCGCCGGCATCGACGGTCTGGTGCTTGCCTGCAGGAAGCGCCTGCAGGCCGACCCCTTCAGCGGCGCGCTGTTCGTCTTCCGCAACCGCGCCCGCACGGCGATCAAGGTCCTGGTCTACGACGGCCAGGGCTTCTGGATGTGCCACAAGCGCCTGTCCAGCGGGAAATTCGCCTGGTGGCCCAGCGGTGAGTGCGGCGAGCAGCCCGGGCGCACGCTGCAGGCCTGCGAGCTGCAGGTGCTGCTCATGGCCGGCGACCCGTCGCGCTCTCACACCGCGCCGGCGTGGCGAGCGCTGAGCTTGGCGGCCTGAGGCCTGATGGGCTGGACGGCGCAGCTCACGGACCAGCGGCGAGCTGCTCGTGGAAGTTCCACGGCAGCCAGCGCGCCGGTGCGTCGATCACCTCCTGAGCTTGGCCCCGTCCCGA
>DASQFA010000773.1:0-2781 GCA_035633375.1 Rubrivivax sp. | reverse complement strand
CATGCCGATCGACCTGCTGTGCTACTCGAAAGACAGCCTCAAAGTCACGATGAAACGCCGCTTCGACAGCGGCGATGCCTATTTCGAGTCGCTCAAGCAGCACTGGATCGCCGGCACGCGCAGGGTGTTCCACGAACTGCCGGCGCTGCAGTGGTAGCGCCGGGCGCGGGACAGCCTTGCCTGCCCTGGGCACAGCCGGCCCTACGGCGCTACCTCGCGGGGGTCGTCGAAGGCGGCCAGGTGCCGATTTCGAAATCCGCATCCTGCAGTCCGGCCTCGACGCGCAAGAGACTGGCGTCGCGGTTCATCGCCCGCCAAGCCCAGAGCGCGATGCCGATGGCGGGCAGCATGACGAGTGCGGCCATGAGAAAGGAAAGGGTGTTCATGATGGGGGACCGATGGGCTGGTGGGGTGTTCACCAGTGTCGGGCGCGGGTCGATCCGCGCCCAGCGGAGGGCACCGCGTGTTGCCGTGGTCGTTGTCCTACGCCCGCTTGCGAAGGGCGGATCCTGCTTGCGGCTTGGCGCTCGATCCTTGTGTGTGCCAGCGCACAGTCGTCGGCATTCGGGCTGCAGGATGATTTCGGGCTACCGGCACGCAAGAAGGGCAACCCAGGTGACCGCAGGACTCAGCGCATGAAACTCAGCCAGTTCATCAAGGCACAGCTCGACTCGATCGTCGCCGACTGGGAGGACTTTGCCCGCACGCTGCCAGCGGGCAAGTCGATGACACGGCTGGCGCTGCGCGATCACAGCCGCGAGATCCTGCTGAGCATCGCCGCAGAGATGGAGCGCCCGCAGTCCGACCAGGAACGGACCGCGCAAGCCGAAGACATCGGCGCCGCGGCGCAGCCCGCCGGCACCGCTGCGGCCGAGCACGGCGCGCTGCGGCAGATGGCCGGCTTCGATCTGGTGCAGCTGTTCGCCGAGTTTCGCGCGCTGCGTGCCAGCGTGATGCTGCTTTGGAAGCGCTGCGACGAGTCCAGTGCGACGCACGATTCGCTCGACCAGATCATGCTGTTCAACGAGGGCATGGACAAGGCACTGGCCGAATCGGTGCAGCGCTATTCCAGCGAGGTGGCGGCGTCGCGCGACATGTTCCTGGCGGTGCTGGGCCACGACCTGCGCAGCCCGCTGTCGGGCATCAGCCTGTCCGCACTGCTGCTGGCCAAACCGGGCCTGGATGAAGCCGCGCGGCACCAGGCGGCCGCGCGCATCAAGCGCGCCAGCACCGAAATGGCCGGCCTCATCACCGACCTGCTGGAGTACACCCGCACGCGGCTCGGTGCGGGCATGCCCATGGAGCTGGCCGAATGCGATGTCGGCGCGGTGTGCGAAGACGCGCTCGAAGCCATACGCACCGGGTTCCCCGAACAGCAGTTCGTGCAGACGCTGTCCGGCGATCTCAACCTTCGGGCCGACGCGCCACGGCTGCATCAGGCGCTGTCCAACCTGCTGGCCAACGCCGTGCAGCATGGCGACCGCGGCGCACCGATCACCCTCAGTGCGGCGCGCGAGGCGGACGCGGTGGTTCTGAAGGTCGGCAACCAGGGCGAGCCGATTGCGGCGGACGCGCTACGGGTCATTTTCGAGCCGCTGGTGCGCGCGCCCAGTACCGCCGCGCAGTCGCACGATCGCTCGAAGACGAGCCTGGGCCTGGGCCTGTTCATCGTGCGCGAAATCGTGCTCGGCCATGGCGGCACGATCGAGGTGCAATCCAGCGCCGAGACCGGCACGGTGTTCGCCCTGCGCCTGCCGTGCCGCCCGGGCGAGCCGCAACGCCAGGCTGCGGCTTGAACCTGCCGCCTGAACCTTGCCGCCTGAACGCGGCGCAAACCCTGATCGATCGGAGCGCCATGAAAAGCCAAGCCACCCCATCCGCCAAACGCACTTCGAAAGTCCGGCCCGTCGAAGGCCCCGCCGTGGTAGGCAAGGCGCCGTTGGCGCCGGGCGCCGGCGCGCCATCGAAGGGCGTCGGCCTGCCGCTGCCGCATGAGCGCGATGAATCGATGCACAACGTGGCAACAAAGCCCGACCCGGTGATGGTGCAGGCGCATCGCGATCTGGAGGCGGGTATGGTCGATACCGACATGCGCGCCACACCGGGCATGGATGCACAACGCCGTTCCGCGCTGGTGCCTGGCGCCGGCGGCAAACCGCCTGCCAAGGCGCCCTGAGCGGCAAGGCGCCTACGAGGGGGGCAGCGCAGAGTCGAAGGCCAGGCCCTGGCCTGCACCCCGCCGCGCGGCAAGGGGCGGCGGGCCCGCGCTGTCGCGCAGGCCCGCGCCGGCGAGACTTACACCGCTGGCGGATCGCTCTCGCGCGCCGGGTGACGATGCTGGCCCACGGCGTGGATGAATTGCGCAATCGCATCGCCGTCACTGTCGGCCAGCACGCCGGGGTCGGCCTCGCCCGAGGGCAAGGTGGCCGCCACGCCGAACATCGGCAGCAACGCCGCTGACGAGCCCAAGGCGAGGATGGTCTTGCAGTGCCGATACTGGTTCACCATGAACTCGGTCGCCTGGCCCAGTGCGGCCAGCCTGGCGCCCGCCGCTTCCCCGTCGGCCAGCACCACCGCATCGAAGAGCACTGCCGGCGAATTCTCGAAACTGCCGTCGGCCTGCAGGGCCACGCCATCGGTGGTGGACACCGCGCCCAGCCGCGGCGCGACGACCTTCGGCACCGCGCCGGCGTCCAGCAGCGCGGCCTGCACGGCAGCCACCGAGGCGCCGACCACGCCGTCGGCCACGAGGATCGCGACCTTGCGTGTGCGCACCCCGCC
>DASQFA010000772.1:0-12322 GCA_035633375.1 Rubrivivax sp. | reverse complement strand
CGCCGGGTCGAAGGGCATCTGTTCATCACCGTGCTGGCCTATCACTTCGTGCACACGCTGCGCCTGCAACTCAAGGCGAAAGGTATCGACGACAGTTGGCACACGCTGCGCGAGACGCTCGCCACTCAGCGGCGCGTGACGGCTACGTTGCAACGCCGCGATGGAAGAGCCGTGCATGTACGCAAGGCCACCCGGCCCGAGCCGCAACACCAACAGCTCAACGCGATCCTGGGCCTGTCCCCCAATCCCGGCGGCACTCATCGCGTGCTCGTCTGACCCGATCTCAAGGTCGGGCAATCTGCGACGCCGCACTACACAAAAGTAGTGCCATACGCGCCGCCAAACCCTCCTAAGTCATTGATTCCACTGAGAGGCGTAGTGCCAAGTGCCAAACTTGGGTTATCTCGTACGGTACGACGCCAGCGCACCTCGACCACCAAGTCGCCAGGCAGATCGACAAGATCCTTCGCGGCGCCAAGCCCGGCGATCTTCCCGTCGAACAACCCAGCCGCTACGAAATGGCGATCAATCTGTCGACGGCCAGAACCCTCGGCCTCGTCATCCCGCAGGCGTTGCTGGTGCAGGCCGATCAGGTCATCGACTGACGCGGCGCGGGCGCCGCAGTGCCACGGTCATGCCGGGCTCGAGCGCAGGCCGTAGACCTGGCCACCGATGAACAGGTATTCCGCGCGCAGCACCGCATCGCCCTTCTCGCCAGTGAAGGTGAAGCCCAGCACGCCGAGGGTGTCGCCGACCTTGATCTCGGGCACCTTCCACGCCTCCATGCGCGTCAGCGGCGCCAGTTCGATCTCCCAGACGCGGTCCTTGCGCGTCGGCAACTGTGCCGCCTTCAACAGCGCCGCTCCGTCGACGCCGGCCGACTGCGCCGGCAGCTTGCGGCTGGCCAGGTCGGCCGGCAGTTTCAGCTCGGCCGGCAGCTCCAGCGACAGCTCGGCATGCGGGTTGCGCCAGGCCACCTTGGCGGCCCGGCCTTCGAGGTAGATCGGCCGGCTCTGGTCGAAGCTGCTCCAGCCGTGGTGGGCCCAGGCGGGCAGCACCATCGAGGCAGTGCCGGCGGCGACAAGTTGACGTCTGTTCATGGTGATCTCACTGATAGGCGATCCATCGTCCGCAAATGATGACAGCAAGCCATAGCCCCATCGAGACCACGGTCTGCCACCGCGCGACACGGTCCAGCCGCTGCAGGCTGCCGCGCGCATTGAACCACGCGGCGTTCAGCCCGGCCAGCAGCACCAGCCCCATCTTCACGACGAAGCTGCGGTTGGCCAGCAGCTCGGCCGGTTGCCCGGCAAACATCAGCAGCCCGCTGGCGGCGATGAGCCCAAAGCCCGCCAGCGACAGGCGCAGCGCCAGCCGTGCCAGCGCCGCCAGCGGCAGTTCGGGCCCGAAACCCCACACGCGCAGCTCGAACAGCACCAGGTTGCCCACCAGCAGCGCGATGCCGACGATGTGCAGCACCTCCAGCGCAGGGTAGGCAAAGGGGTGCGAGACGATCCAGTCGAACATGCGCGGCATTCTCGCGGCTGGCGCCGCTGCCGGCACCCGGGCTCCTAGAATCGGTGCGCATGCACATCCACATTCTCGGCATCTGCGGCACCTTCATGGGCGGGCTGGCGGCGCTGGCGCGCGAGGCCGGGCACCGCGTCACCGGCTGCGATGCCAACGTCTATCCACCGATGAGCGAGCAGCTGCAAGCGCTGGGCATCGAGCTGGTCGAAGGTTTCGGCGCCGAACAGCTGGCCTTTAAGCCCGACCAGTTTGTCATCGGCAACGTGGTCACGCGCGGCAATGCGCTGCTCGAAGCCTTGCTCGACGCCGGCGCCACCTACACCAGCGGCCCGCAATGGCTGGCCGAGCACGTGCTGCCGGGCCGGCATGTGCTGGCCGTGGCCGGCACGCACGGCAAGACCAGCACCACCGCCATGCTCGCCTGGATGCTCGAGTCGGCCGGCCTGCAGCCCGGCTTTCTGGTGGGCGGCGTGCCGCAGAACTTTGGCGTGTCGGCGCGGCTGGGGAACCTGAGCGACAAGCGCCCGGGCAGCGTGGGCGCACCCTTCGTCATCGAGGCCGACGAGTACGACACCGCCTTTTTCGACAAGCGCAGCAAGTTCGTGCACTACCGGCCGCGCACCGCCATCCTCAACAACCTGGAACACGACCACGCCGACATCTTCCCCGACCTGGCCGCCATCGAAACCCAGTTCCACCACCTGGTGCGCATCGTGCCGGCCTCCGGCCGGCTGGTGGTGAACGCGCGCGACGAGGCGCTGCAGCGCGTGCTGGCACGCGGCTGCTGGAGCGAGGTGCAGCGCTTCGGCACGCGCAAGGAAGAACCCGGCGGCCTGCGCGCGCGCGGCGAGCCGCATGCCTTCGACGTGCTGCGCGGCAGCCTGAAGATCGGCCGCGTCGAGTGGCCGCTGCTGGGCGAGCACAACCAGCTCAACGCACTGGCCGCCATCGCCGCGGCCGAACATGCCGGCGCGGCGCCCGAGGCTGCGGCCGCGGCACTGGCCACCTTCCGCAACGTGCGCCGCCGCCTCGAGCTGCGCGGCGAGGTGGCCGGCGTGAAGGTCTACGACGACTTTGCGCACCACCCCACCGCCATGCGCAGCACCGTCAACGGGCTGCGCCGCAAGGTCGGGCTGCAGCGCATCCTGGCCGTCTTCGAGCCGCGCTCCAACACCATGAAGCTGGGCGCGATGAAGGCGCAGTTGCCGTGGGCGCTGGAAGAGGCCGACCTGAGCTTCTGCCTGCAGGGCAACTACGGCTGGAACGCCGCGGATGCGCTGGCGCCGATGGGCGCGCAGGCGCTGGTGGCCGACTCGGTGGACAAGCTGGTGGCCATGGTGGTTCAAGCCGCCAAGGCCGGCGACCATGTGCTGTGCATGAGCAACGGCGGCTTCGGCGGCATCCATGGCAAGCTGCTCGGCGCGCTGCTGGCCAAGGCATGAGCCGCAGGGCCGTTCCCAAGGCGAATTCCGAAGTGCGAAGCACGGAGGTTGCCTGATGAGCGGCGCTGCCGACGCACGCACCCATTTGCTGTATCTGCACGGCTTTCGCTCGTCACCCAAGTCCTTCAAGGCGCAGCGCCTGCAGTCCTGGCTGGCAGAGCACCGGCCCGAAGTGCAGTGGTGGTGTCCGCAATTGCCCCCCTCGCCGCGTGAGGCAATGGAGATGCTGCGCGAAGGCAGCGCCGGCTGGCCAAAGCAAAGCTCCGCCGTGCTGGGCAGCTCGCTCGGCGGCTTCTATGCCAGCGTGGTGGCCGAAGCCACCGGTTGGCCCGCCGTGCTGATCAACCCGGCTGTCGACCCGGCGCGCGACCTGGCGGCCTATGTGGGCGAGCTGACGGCCTTTCACGCACCGGACGAACACTTCTTCTTCCGTAGCGAGTACGTCGACGAGCTGCGCGCCATGACCCCCGCGGGGATCACCCGGCCCGAGCGTTACTTCACGATCATCGCCAAGGGTGACGAAGTGCTCGACTGGCGCGAGATGAGCGCTCGCTACGCGGGCACGCAGATGCGGCTGCTGGAAGGCAGCGACCATGCGCTATCGGACTTCGACACGCACCTGCCGCACCTGCTGAGGTTCTTGCGGCTTTGCGACTGAATGTCTTGCGCGCAGGCGGTGTAGCCGCCGACGGCGGCGCAGGGCTCTGGGGTGGCCCGCGGTGCCCGCAGCGGGATCGGCTCCTATCGCAGCTTTGGCCAGACCCACTGCGCTGCCAGCCCATGCGGCCTGATCGGCGTCACCAAGGCGGGGAGCCGTGCACTCGGGCCGAGGGCCGTCGGTGTCGACAGGGTGGCGCCGGGTTCATGGAGAACCGGATCCTGGCCACCATCGACTACAAGGTGCTGCAGCACATGCGCGAGCCTCGCCCACCCAGCCGGCGTGATCCGTTGCGCAAATCGTGGCGCCGCACGGCGAGCAGGCTCGGCGCAGCAGCGACAATCGCGCCCCATGTATGCACTCTTCGAAGACGGCGGCAAATTCCTGGCCGGCCGGCTGATGTCCGAGGCCGACAGCGGGGTGCAGGTCGAGCTCGACTCGGGCAAGCGTGTCAAGGTGAAGAGCGCCAACGTATTGCTGCGCTTCGAGTCACCCCAGCCGGCTGAGCTGATCGCGCGCGCGCAGGCCCTGGCGCAGGAGATCGACCTGGACCTGGCCTGGGAGTTCGCGCCCGAGGCCGAGTTCGGCTTTGCCGACCTGGCGCGCGACTACTTCGAGGCCACGGCCGGAACCGACAAGCAGGCCGCGGCGCTGTTCCGGCTGTTCGAGGCGCCGCACTATTTCCGCCGCTTAGGGCGTGGGATGTTCAAGAAAGCGCCGGAAGAGACCGTAAAGGCGGCGCTGCTGGGCATCGAGCGCAAGAAGCAGCAGGCACTTCAGATCGAACAGTGGGCGCAGCAGTTGGCCGACGGCGAGTGCCCGGCTCCCATCCGCGAGCAGCTTTACCGCGTCCTGTTCAAGCCTGACAAGAACGGCCCCGAGTACAGGTCAGTGGTCGAGGCCACGCGCCGTGCGCAGCGCGCGCCGCTCGATCTGCTGAAGGCAGCCGGCGCCATCGACAGCCCCTACCAGTTCCACTGGCGGCGCTTTTTGTTCGAGACCTTTCCCAAGGGCACGGCCTTCCCGTCACTCGAGGTGCCGCAGATCAAGGAGACGCTGCCGCTGTCGCCGGTGCAGGCCTTTTCGATCGACGACTCGGCCACCACCGAGATCGACGATGCGCTGTCGGTGCAGGGGTTGGGCTGCGGCACGGTGGTCTTCGGCGTGCACATCGCCGCGCCGGGGCTGGCGATCCAGCCCGATTCGGCGCTCGACAAGGTGGCGCGCGAGCGCCTGTCCACGGTTTACATGCCGGGCTGGAAGCTGACCATGCTGCCCGACGCTGTGGTGCAGGCCTACACGCTCACGGCGGGCCAGGACTGCGCCGCGATCAGCCTGTATGTCACCCTCGACGAAGCCACCCTGGAGCTGAAGGGCAGCGAGACGAAGCTGGAGCGCGTGCGCATCGCCAGCAACCTGCGCCACGACCAGCTCGACAGCGTGGTCACCGAGGCCACGCTGCTGGGCGAAGCGCCGGCCGACTATAGGCATGCCACTGAGCTGGCCTTCGCCTTCCGTCTGGCGCGGCACCTGAAGGCGCAGCGCGAAGTGGTGCGCGGCAAGCCCGAGCTATTCAACCGCCCCGACTACAACTTCCGCCTCGACGGCGCGGGCAGCGAGCCGGTGGGCAACGAACGCGTGCTCATCAGCACACGCGTGCGCGGCTCGCCGCTGGACCTGATCGTGGCCGAGGCCATGATCCTGGCCAACAGCACCTGGGGCGGCTGGCTCGATGCCTGCGGCGTGCCCGGCATCTACCGCAGCCAGGCCAGCCTGGCACCGGGCGTGAAGGTGCGCATGGGCACACGCGCCGCGCCGCATGCCGGCATGGGTGTGGCGCAGTACACCTGGGCGAGTTCGCCGCTGCGCCGCTACGTCGACCTGGTAAACCAGTGGCAGATCATCGCCTGCGCCCGCCATGGCCGCACCGCGGCGCTGGCCGCGCCCTTCAAGCCGAAGGATGCATCGCTGTTTTCCATCATCTCGGGCTTCGAAGCGGCCTATGCCGCCTATAACGATTTCCAGAACGGTATCGAGCGTTTCTGGACACTGCGCTGGCTGCAGCAGAACCAGGTTTCGGAGCTCGACGCCAGCGTCATGAAAGACGGCCTGGTGCGTGCCGACACGCTGCCGCTGGTGTTCCGCGCGCTCGGCACCGAAAACCTGCCACGCGGCACGCGCGTGCGCGTGCGCATCGGCGGTATCGACCTGCTCACGCTGGAGCTGCATGCCAGCCTGCTGGCGCGCATCGAGGATGCTGCGGCGACGCCGGCCGAAGCCATGGCCGAGCCCGAGGCCGAGGACGAAAGCCCCGACGCCGGCGCGCTGCACCTGGCCATCGAGCTGGAAGAACCGATCGTCGGCGAGGCCGCGGCGCCGCAGGCCGCGGCAGGCTGAGGCCATCCGATGGGGTTTCGCGGCCTGTCGACAATGCACTGGGCACTGCTCGTGTCGCTGGGCGTGCATGCCGCCGTCTTGACGGTGCGATTTGTCGACCCGGAAAGCTTCAATCGCGTGTTCCAGGACACGCCGCTCGAAGTCATCCTCGTCAACGCGCGCTCCGCCGAACAGCCGGTGCGCGCCCAGGCCATCGCCCAGGCCTCGCTGGCCGGTGGCGGCGAGGCCGAAAAGGGCCGTGCCACGTCGCCACTGCCACCCACCACGCAGACGGAAGTCGGCGACGCACCGGCCGACGCACGCCGCAAGATCGACACCTTGCAGCAGGAGCAGCAGCAACTGCTGGCGCAGATCCGGCGCGAAGTGGCGGCGTTGCCACCACCCGACCCGAAGCGCGACGACGGCGATCCGCACAACGCCGAGCAGGACGAACGCAGGCGCCAGTTGCTGCGCCTGCTGGCGGAGATCGAAAAGCGCGTCAACGAAGAAAACGCACGGCCCAAGAAGCGCTACATCAGCCCGGCCACGCGCGAGGAGGTGTATGCCATCTACTACGACGCCTTGCGGCGCAAGATCGAGGCCCGCGGCACGCGCGACTTTCCCGTGTACCGCGGACGCAAGCTGTATGGCGAACTGACGATGAACGTCACCGTCGACAGCCGCGGCAACGTGGTGGAGGCCGAGATCGTGCGCGGCTCGAGCGAAAAAGTGCTGGACCAGCGCGCGGTGGCCATCGTGCGCGCCGCGGCGCCCTTCGGCGCGTTCAATGCCGCCATGCGCAAGCAGGCAGACCAGATCGTCATCACCTCGCGCTTTCGCTTCACGCGCGACGACGGGCTGGAAACCACGCTCAGCAACGCCGTGCAATGAGCCTCTTGCCTGCAGCCGAGCGCTACGCCGTGCTGGGCAATCCGGTGGCGCACAGCCAGTCACCCTTCATCCACGCCGAATTCGCACGCCAGACCGGCCAGCCGGTGGAGTACACACGCGTGCTGTGCGCGATGGACGGTTTTGCCGAGGCGGTGCGTGCCTTCGCCGCCAGCGGGGGCCGCGGATGCAACGTCACCGTGCCCTTCAAGTTTCAGTCCAGCGCGCTCGCCGCCCAGGTCACGCCGCGCGCCACGTTGGCGCGCGCCGCGAACCTGCTGCGCTTCGACGCTGGCGGCTGGCTGGCCGACAACACCGACGGCGTCGGACTGGTGCGCGACATCGAGCGTAACGCCGACTTTCGCCTGCAAGGGCGCCGCGTGCTGCTGATTGGCGCGGGCGGCGCCGCGGCTGGTGTGCTTGGGCCGCTGATCGAGGCGCGTCCCGCGCGGCTGCATGTGGCCAACCGCACGCCCGACAAGGCGGCCGCACTGGTGGAGCGGCACGCCGCGCTGGCGCAGCAGCTTGGGGTGGCCTTGTCGAGCAGTGGCCTGGACGATGCCGGCGTGAGCTACGACCTGGTGTTGAACAGCAGTGCCAGCAGCCTGGGCGGCGCCGCGGTGCCGGTCAGCAGCGCCGTGCTGCAGCCTGGCGCACTGGCCGTGGACCTGATGTATGGCGCCGCCGCCCTGCCCTTCATGGCCTGGGCGCGCAGCCTGGGCGCGGTGCCGCGCGACGGCCTGGGCATGCTGGTCGAACAGGCCGCCGAGGCTTTTTTCGTGTGGCGCGGGATCATGCCCGACAGCCGGCCGGTGCTGCGCCGGCTGCGCGAGCACCTGGCCAACGCCGCGCACGCGCCATGAGGGGCTGGCGCGCGCACCTGCTCAAGTGGCTGGTGCTGATGGCACTGTGCGCGGCGGCGCTGCAACTGAGTTTTGCGCTGCGCATCGCGGCCATGGCCTGGATCAACCCGCAATCGACCAGTTTCCAGCGCAGCGAGGCCTGGCGCCTGCTGGTGGACCGGCAGAAGATCCCGTGGCGCCAGCAGTGGGTGGACTATGCCGACATCAGCCCCCACCTGAAGCGTGCCGTCATCGCCAGCGAGGACGCCGGCTTTGCCGAGCACAGCGGCGTGGAGTGGGACGCCATCGAGCAGGCCTGGGAGAAGAACCAGCGCGCCGAGGCGCGCGCCGAAAGATCCCAGGCGCGCGCCCCGAATCGCAGCGCGCCGGCCAGCGCTAAGGTAATCGGTGGCTCGACCATCACCCAGCAGCTGGCGAAGAACCTGTTCCTGTCCGGCGAGCGCACGGTATGGCGCAAGGGCCAGGAGTTCGTGCTCACGTGGATGCTCGAGGGGCTGTTGTCCAAGCAGCGCATCCTGGAGATCTACCTGAACAGTGTCGAATGGGGCGAAGGCGTGTTCGGCGCGCAAGCCGCCGCGCGGCACTACTTCCGCAAGGACGCCGCGCGCCTGGGGGCCGACGAAGCCGCGCGCCTGGCGGTGATGTTGCCGGCACCGAAACGCTTCGAGAAGCGCCCCGCATCGGCCTACGTGAGCGCGCGCGCGGCCACCATCCTGGCCCGCATGGGTGCCGTGGAAGTGCCTTGAGTGGCATCAGCGCCAAGCCGAGGCATGGCCGCATAAAATCGGCCGATGAACCTTGGCCTGGCCGACGAGATCGCCGCCGCGGCCGCACGGCTGGTGGTGGACGAGGGCATGGAGTACGTGCAGGCCAAGCGCAAGGCGGCACGCGGCCTCGCGCGGCGCCAGCGCGGTGGCGCGGAGTTGCCCAGCAACGAGCTGGTCGAAGACGAGGTGCGCGCCTACCTGGAGTTGTTCTGCGCCGACACCCAGCCGGGTGAACTGCTGGCGCTGCGGCGTCTGGCCCTGCGCTGGATGCAGCGTCTTGCCGAGTTCCGCCCGCACTTGAGCGGCGCGGTCTGGCGCGGCACCGCGACACGGTTGTCGTCGATTCACCTCGACCTGTATTGCGACGACCCCAAGGCTGCCGAGATCACACTCATCAACCTGGGCGTGGCCTACGACGTGTCGTCCGTCGATGCCGCCGCCGAAGTGCACTACCTGAGCCTGGCCGAGCGCTGCGAGGCCCTGGACGAACGGGTCACGCTGCACCTGGCGGTGCGCGACCTGGACGACCAGCGCGGCGCGCTCAAGCCCGACGCGCGCGGCCGCAGCTGGCGTGGCGATGCCGCCGCGCTGCAGCGCCTGATGCAGGACGGTGCAGCATGAGCGACCGCGGCGTGCGCCGTGCGCTGCTGGGTGGTGTGGGCGGGGTGGCCGCGGCCGCTGGCCTGGGCGGGTGGTGGTGGCACTCGGCGCAGCAAGCCGCGGATGCCGGCCATGGCGAGGCTTTGTGGGCTTTGCGTTTCGAGCGCCCGCAAGGCGGCGAACTGCTCATGTCAGACTATCGCGGCAAGGCCCTGCTGTTGAACTTCTGGGCCACCTGGTGCCCCCCATGCATCAAGGAGCTGCCGGAACTGGACCGCTTTTCCCGCGCCCAGGGCGAGCGCCTGCGCGTCATTGCTTTGGCCATCGATGCCTTGGCGCCTGTGCAGGCGTTCCTGGCCCGACAACCGGTAGGCTTTGAGGTCGGGATGGCCGGGCTGGCCGGCACCGACCTGTCGCGCAGCCTGGGCAATACGGCTGGCGTCCTGCCCTTCACCGTGCTGCTGGGGGCCAATGGCAAGGTCGTGCAGCGCAAGATCGGCGAAACCCATTACGACGAACTCGAAGCCTGGGCGAAACAACTCTGATCCGGGCGTCACCCAAAAATCAGCGTGGAACTGCTGCCTTCCGGGTGCCGACTGCTTGCAACGTGCAGGTTCGTCAGTTGGGTTTTGGTTCTGCGCCATGACGGGGGCACAGCCTGGGGGGCGCAATCCAGCACCCGACACAATGTGCATCTACCGGGCACCGTGGTTCAAGCGGACCTTGATGCATGCATACGGCGCGCCATGGACCGGGGTTCGGATCAAAATCGTTCATGTTAAATTCAGTTCGTGAGTTGACTAATACATGCCTGCGAGCTGACGAATATTCGACGGCATGCTGACGCAACCGGCACGTCAGACACGGCGCTGGCGCCAGAAGAACCCCTGAAGAGGAATGCCATGGACTTGCGCAAACTGAAGACCCTGATTGATCTGGTCTCCGACTCGAACATCACCGAGCTCGAAATCACCGAAGCCGAAGGCAAGGTGCGCATCGTCAAGGCAGGAGTCATGGCGCCAGTGGCACTGATGGCCCAGCCCTTGGCGCCTGCCGCCGCATGGGCCGACGCCGGCGCGCAGCGTGCGGGGCCCGCCGGTGCAACGCCCGAACCCATGCCTGCGGCAGTGGAGCTGGGTCATGTCGTGACGTCGCCGATGGTCGGCACTTTCTATCGTTCCTCCAGCCCGGGCGGCAAGCCGCTGGTGGAAGTCGGCAGCAGCGTCAAGGAAGGCGAGCCGGTATGCATCATCGAAGCCATGAAGATCATGAACGAGATCGAAGCCACACATACCGGCACGATCACCAAGGTTCTGTGCGAGAACGGCCAGCCGGTCGAATTTGGACAGCCGCTATTCGTCATTGAATAACCGGCATCCATGATCAAGAAGATTCTCATAGCCAATCGAGGCGACCACGCCGCAGGCGTGGCGGCCCAGCCAAATCGCCCTGCGGGCGCAGCCCGCTGAAGGGCGATCGAGCCGAGGCACCATGTTCAAGAAGATTCTCATTGCCAATCGAGGCGAGATCGCCCTGCGCATCCAGCGCGCCTGCCGCGAGATGGGCATCAAGGCGGTGATCGTCTATTCCGAAGCCGACCGCGAAGCCAAGTACGTCAAACTCGCCGACGAGGCGGTGTGCATCGGCCCGGCGCCTTCCGCGCAGAGCTACCTGAACATGCCGGGCATCATCTCCACCGCCGAGGTGACCGATGCCGAGGCCATCCACCCCGGCTACGGCTTCCTGTCGGAGAACTCCGACTTCGCCGAGCGCGTGGAGCGCAGCGGTTTCGTCTTCATCGGCCCGACGCCGGCATCGATCCGCATCATGGGCGACAAGGTCTCCGCCAAGCAGGCGATGATCAAGTCGGGCGTGCCCTGCGTGCCCGGCTCCGAGGGCGTGCTGGGCGACGACCCTAAGGAAATCATCCGCACCGCACGCGCCATCGGCTACCCGGTGATGATCAAGGCTGCGGGCGGCGGCGGCGGGCGCGGCATGCGCGTGGTGCACACCGAGGCCGCCTTGCTGCACGCGGTGCAGACCACGCGGGCCGAGGCCGACGCGGCCTTCGGCAACCCGGCGCTTTACATGGAAAAGTTTCTCGAGCACCCGCGCCACATCGAGATCCAGGTGCTGGCCGACGAACACCGCAACGCGGTCTGGCTGGGCGAGCGCGACTGCTCGATGCAGCGTCGCCACCAGAAGATCATCGAGGAAGCCCCCGCGCCCGGCATCGCGCGGCGCGTCATCGAACGCATCGGTGACCGCTGCGTGGCGGCTTGCAAGAAGATCGGCTACCGCGGTGCCGGCACCTTCGAGTTCCTGTACGAAAACGGCGAGTTCTTCTTCATCGAGATGAACACCCGCGTGCAGGTCGAGCACCCGGTGACGGAGATGGTCACCGGCATCGACATCGTGCAGATGCAGATCCGCATCGCCGCCAACGAGAAGCTGCCCTTCACCCAGCGCAGCATCCAGATGCGCGGCCATGCCATCGAATGCCGCATCAATGCCGAGGACCCGTACAAGTTCACGCCTTCGCCCGGGCGCATCACCATGTGGCACGCGCCCGGCGGGCCTGGCGTGCGCGTCGATTCACATGCCTACACGAACTATTTCGTGCCGCCGAACTACGACTCGATGATCGGCAAGATCATTTGCTACGGCGACACTCGCGAACAGGCGC
Source organism: Rubrivivax sp. (assembly GCA_035633375.1). Lineage (GTDB taxonomy): Bacteria > Pseudomonadota > Gammaproteobacteria > Burkholderiales > Burkholderiaceae_C > Rubrivivax. The sequence goes on along the minus strand of DASQFA010000772.1, from coordinate 512 downwards.
TGGCACGCATGCGCACCGCGCTGCTGGAAACCGTGGTCGAGGGCATCCATACCAACATACCGCTGCACCGCGAGCTGATGGTGGACGCCAAGTTCATGGCCGGCGGCACCGGCATCCACTACTTAGAAGGCTGGCTCGGCCAGCACAAGCGCTAGCACATGGCCCGCCCCCGAAGCGGCTTCGCCGGCACCCCGAGGAGCCTGTCGGGCTTGGGGAGCGTCGGCTGCAAATCGCCCGCAGCGGTCCATCTTTCACCGGCTTCTTGTCCCATGGCTTGGCTATGGGACTGCGAATCCGGCAAAAACTGTCCTCGCTGGGGCCGCTTGTCGCTTTCGACGCCCCAAGACCGACTGGCTCCCAGGTCGCGCACCGCATGGGCCCCGGGGATAGGCCAGCACCTGCCTCGGCAAGGACCCCACCGCTGAAGGCCATGTTCGAGCTCGTGCTGCGCGCGCCGCAGGCGCTGGTCGAGCCGGTATCCGACGCGCTGATCGAAGAGCTGGAGGCACTCT
>DASQFA010000771.1:0-11114 GCA_035633375.1 Rubrivivax sp. | reverse complement strand
CATCCGCGTCGCCCTGGCTGAGGTCGATGTACTTGTCGCTCATCACGAACTGAACTCGCAGCGCGGGGTACCGGGCGTGGAAGCGATCGAGCAGCCCCGCCTGCATGATGCGGTTCACGATCGGCTCGGGGCAGGTCAGGCGGATCACGCCGGCCGTTTCGGTGCCGAGCGTGCGCAGCTGTCGCTCAGCCAGGCAGCGGATTCAACCAAAAAGTTCTCCAACTGCTCAAGGAAGCTGTTCCCGGCATGTCGACCGTCGCGTTCCTTGGTAATCCGGGGGATCCAGGTCTGGCGGCGCTGTACCGCGAGGTTCCCGAAGCCGCTCGAATGCTCGGACTCAGGCTCATCAACGTCGACACCCATGAGGTCGCGGACTTCCCGAATGCCTTCGACACGATCACGAAGGAAAAGCCCGACGGGATCTACGTTGCGAATAGCAATCTGAACAACCACCGAGCCAAGCTGATCGCCGACTTCGCGATGGCTCGTAGATTGCCGACGATCAGCGGCAACAGAGTTTTTCCGGAACAAGGTGCCCTCATGTCGTACTGGGCTGATTGGTTCGAGATCCGGCGCCGGACTGCAATCTACGTTGACAAGATCTTCAAGGGAGCCAAGCCGGGCGATCTCCCCGTAGAGCAGCCGACGAGGTTGGAGTTGGTCATCAATCTCAAGACGGCCCAGGCGCTCGGCCTGACCATCCCGCAATCGCTGCTGCTGCGCGCGGACGAAGTGATCCAGTAACCGAACATCGCGAGGTGGTTGCGATTGAGTGTCCGGTTTGTGGAAGGCGCAACGGCCGGTTCGGGTCGGTTGCCGGCGCACACCAATGACCGCTGACCGGCACCCGACTCTTATGGCTCTGGCGCTCTGAAACTGCCCCGAGGTGACTGGCCGCTTTCAGTCTGAAGCAGTAGTTCGACGTGGCCGGGCGGCGGTCGGGAATGCAGCGGCTGTCGACGTTCAGAATTGCAGGGTGCGCGGCAGCAATAGACTGGGTGCAGCCGCTCAAGTCCGGCGACTCAATGACAGCTCTGGTCGACACCGGACGTTGCGCGCCGCGCCTCGGCTATCCTCTGAACCCATCGAACCGGCCGTCCGCCGGCCAGCCAGCTGACCGGGCAACCGGCGACGGCATCATGGTGGCTCGCAACTTCAAAACCGCACTCGGCTTGTCGTCGGAGTTCCGAGATGATCCAATGCTGATGCAGCGGTAACCATCCCCCCGGCAAAGCCAGGCAAAGCCGGGGGCATTCGAAACTGGAGCCGCTCGAAGTGAGCATGATCACGAATCTTGATGGAGAAATGCCTCGTGGCGATCACTTTCGCTGATGCTTAGGGCTGACTTCCCATCATCGAAAGTGATCAAAGTTCTCCGAGGGAATTCAATAGGTTAAAGCGGGCTACGCGGCACGATTTATGCGCTGCGGCAGATGAGACGCCAGACTTACTACTGCCAAGCTGTCTTTTGTGCCGTTTCGAGCGTCTCGATGGCGCCGACGACCATCACCGACCTTGATCATTGGTCCATCGAATTGGGTGATCACACTCACTCGAAGCGGCTGGGGCGACTCATCATGGGGGCGCTTCGCGCTGGCATCAACCTCCATCGAGGCGCGCCCTTGTCCTTGTACTCGTACGTCCCGGTGACTCCGTTTCTTCGGTCGCAGCATCGCGCTGGATGCCGAAGGAGTTCGCATAGCTCCACATCGTCGTCAGCACCCACAAACTTGCGCTCCGGCAACTCGCCTTCGGCAATACCCAATTCAGGAAACGTAAAACTTCTACTGCCACCCCGGCAGAGCCGGGGGGCCTCCCTTGGTAGCTAGGCGCGGTCGCAGGCGTGGCCGGTGTGGCCATTGGCATGATTCTCATGGTCTGATAGAGGTTCACGCACAAGTCCAGCATCAGCACCGGCAGCGGCAGCGCCATGCCGTAGATGAGGGGTACGGTGATCAGGTTCCTGGGGCGGCTCGTCACCAGCCATCGGAAGACGCTGGTCTAGAGTTCTTGGTGTGCGGCCTTGGCTGTTTGCTCGAACTCCACCCGCTTACCCTTCATCTGGAAGTACAGCCGGCTTTCCTGCCCGTGCACCGCACTGCGCAGATAATCGTCGAGCCCCGCCATTTGGGCCAGCATCTGAGCGATTCGTTCGTTCATGGGCTTCGAGCATAGACCGATGCGCGTTCGACATGGCACTGGCTCGTGATGACGAGTCGATCCCGGCTCAAGCCTGCAGCCGAAGGTGGGCAATCTGGCCGCGAAATCCCTGCCGGGATCAGCCGGAACCTCACACGACGCGGAAGTTCATGAACTGCCAGGGATCGTCGCGATCGATGGCCTCGTGAAACGGCCAGTCGCGCCCGGCGAGCGGCGTCCAGTCGCTGTAGACGCCGACGACGTCGCCAAGGTAGGGGCGGCACATGCGTAGCATCTCGTCGTGCGGCAGGTCGTCGGGCTCGACGATGTCGCGCATCGGATTCTTCATCGCCCACACGACACCGGCCATCACGGGCGCGGCGACCTGCAGGCTGGTCGCGCTGTTGTGCGGACACAGGTCGCGCGCTTGCTCGATGCTCAACTGCGACCCGTACCAGTAGGCGCCGCGCGCATGGCCCATCAGCAGCACGCCGAGTTCGTCAATGCCGGAGACGATCTCGTCCTTCAGCACGCGACTACCGGCCTGCTTGCGCCAATTGCGTCCCGCCAGTTCGTGAATCGACAGCACCGTGTCGTCGCAGGGGTGATAGGCGTAGTGCACCGTCGGACGGTACCGCGGGCCTGCAGGGTCGCCCAGCGTGAGGTAGTCGGCAATCGAGATCGACTCGGTATGCGTGATCAGGAAGGCGTGTTGCGCGCTGGCGAGCGGTGTCCAGGTCCGCACGCGCGTGCTCGCGCCGGGGCGATTGAGGTAGATCGCGGCCTGCGACCCGGCGACGTGGCGCGCGCCGTCGCTCGGAAAATGCCTCTCATGGCTGCCCCAGCCGAGTTCGGCCGGCTGCGTGCCCTCGTCGATGAAGCCCTCGACCGACCAGGTGTTGACGAACTCGTCGCCTGTCTTGCGCCGCACGCCGACCTGCGTGTCGCGCTCGGCGATATGGATCACGCGCACGCCCAGCGACTGTGCCAGGCGCGCCCACCCCTCGCGTGTGCGCAGCGGCCGCCTCGCCGTGCCCGTCGCCGCTGCGATGTCGAGCAGCGCCTGCTTGACGAAGTACGACACCAGCCCCGGATTCGCGCCGTGGGTCAGCACGGCGGTCGGGCCGTTGCGGCCGGGGCTGCGCAGCGCCAGCGCGTTCTCGCGCAGCGCGTAGTTGGTCCTCTGTGCGGGCGTCAACGCGCCGTCGAGGTAGCCGCCGGCCCAGGGTTCGATGCAGGTGTCGAGGTACAGCGCCCCGCGCTCGCGGGCCAGCGCGATGAGCGCCGCGCTGCTGACGTCGACCGAAAGGTTGAGCAGGAAATCACCTGCCCCAAGCAGCGGCTCGAGCACCTGCCGGACATTGTCGGCGTCGAGCGGAGTCACGAGGCTCTGCACGCCATACTCGCGTGCCACCTCGAGGCCACTGTCGTGGGGCTTGACGACGCAGACCTGCTCGGGCCGCATCGCGATGTGGCGCAGCAGCAGCGGCAGCGCGCCCTGGCCGATGCAGCCAAAGCCTAGCATCACCAGCCTGCCGCCAAAGACGTGTTCCTTGCGGGTTTGACTCATTCGCTCGCCTGTCCAGTTGCCAATCGTAGATCGCACATGCGAGTTGACGCTCGAGTGCAATGCTGGCAGTTTAGTCAGGTCGGACCAAGCATAGATCGGCTCGCCAGCCACGCTGCGTCATTTGCCGCATGCCGTCCGCAATCCCGGCATGAATCTTCTGCGCGCCAAGCCCTGGCGGCAGCGCCGGCTCGGAGGAATCGACAGTCTCTGGCTCTTGGCCGACTAACAACACCTGCTTCATGTCGTGCGCTCCCTCATCAGATTCCTCCGACCCGACCGCAATCCAGGCACATTTCGGATCAGCGCAGCGAAACAGCGCGGCTTCGAGGCATGCGTCTGCTCAACCGAGCTTGCCGAGCTGCAGCGCCAGATCGTGCAGGGTTTCGCGCAGGGCTTTGAATCGCTGCACACCAAGGTGCGCTGTCCATTCCTGCTCGATCTCGGCCACGCACCTTCGAATCGATTCAACCATGGCCCAGCCCTTGGCCGTCATGTGCACGAGCGTCGTCGTCGCGCCGGGTCCCACCTGCCGCTGGATGTAGCCGCGGCGCTCCAGCCCCGTCAGCACGTAGTTCATGGCCTGACGTGTCATGTTGCACTGCCGCGCCAGATCGGCGGGCCTGCGCTCCTCAGGTCCCGGATAGAGAAACACGCCCAGTTCGGTGGCGGTGATGTCGAAGCCTTGGCTGTCAAGTGCCGCAAGCATGCGGGCCATTACGAGCTCATGGGGAAGTCGCAGCAGTGAGCCGATCATGGGCGTGATCGCCGGCCGTGCCGGGCTCTTCGGGGCGATCGTTCCGCCGATTGACATGGCTGCAAAGACTCTGTAGGCCCAGCGGTCCTCACCATCCCGCTTCATCGCGGGAGGCTTGAACACGCTTGATTTTCCATCGCAGGGTTCAAACCACCGGCTTTCAGCCGGTCAGCTTTAGCTCCAAGATGCGGCACCGGAGGTGCCGTGCATGGACTCCAGGTGTGGGAGTCATACGGTCAGATCGAGTAGCACTTCGTACTGATGGGGCAGATGACAGAAGAGTTGATCAAGCAAATCATCGAGCACCACTTTGAGCCCATCCCGAACGACAACTTCAAGATGGAGCCGGAATGAAGAGAAGACGCGTCGTTCAGGCGACGCGTATCCGGACTTTCAGTCCGTAACACACCAACCCACCGGCTTCAGCCGGTGGTCGTTGAGTGATCAAGGGCTTTCACGGTAACGATCGGGTCTTGGAAGTAGGCCCGGACACGATCGCGATTGGCGGCGATGAATTGCATGTGGTCATCAGCGGCGGCACGCAACTTGGCCTTGGTGCGAACCGGCACTTTGGACCCAATGGCCTGCTTGAGGTCGGCGTTGAGCCATTCGTCGGGATTGAGCTCGGGGCTGTAGCTGGGCAGGAAGAAGGCCTCGATGTCGCGCCGGTGTTCGACCAGCCAGGCCTTCACCGGCTTGCAGTGATGCACGCCCAGGTTGTCCAGGATGAGGAAGACCTTCTTGCGTCGGCGCTTGCCGTCTTGCACCAGGGCTTGCAGGAACTCGATGAGCCGCTCGTGGTTGAACGCCCCGTCGATGATCATCCAGTTGGCCCGGCCCTGGTTGGTCACGGTGGAGATCATCGACAGCTTCTTGCGCGTGCCGCCCACGGCCATGGTCACTGGGGTCATGCCGCGCGGGGCGTAGCTGCGTCCGCGCATATCGGTGTTGACCAGCGCCGTCTCGTCGCCCCAGTGAATCTCGCCGCCCTCGGACTTGGCACGGCATTCGATCGCCGGGTACTGCTGATCGAGCCACTGCTTGACCGCCTCGGGACGTTGCTCATAGGCGCGCTTGATCGGCTTCTGGGGTGTGAAGCCCCAGCGACGCAGGTACTCGCCGGTAGCGCGAATCGACAGCCGCACGCCGAACTCGCGTTCGACGAACTGCATGACCGCACCGCGGGTCCACAGCGCGAACTCCATTTTCAGCTGCTCGGGCCGCTTGTCACAGATGGTGCGTCGCACCGCCGCCTCCTGCTCCGCGCTGAGCAGCCGTCCGTCACCGGCGCTGCGACCCCGAGCGGCTGGCTTGATCGCCGACCAGCCGCCTGCGACAAACTGATCGATCGCCTTGCGCACCGTCGGGTAGCTCAGTCCCGTCAAAGCAGCGATCTCCATCACCGCCGTACCCCGCAGATGCAACCGCACGACTTGCTTGCGCCTCTCGTGCAATTGCTCCAACTTCTGAAATCGAGCGTCTTCCTTGTCCATGACGCTCTGACTCTATCAGCCCTGAGAAGTTCAAACTTCACACGGCCGGCTCAATAGGGCTAGCGAGGCTAGCGCCTGCAATCGCGCCAACAGCTACCGACACCGGCCAACAACCGCCTGCTCATGTCGGCGCACAGCGTGGCCTGATCAGCGGCGGCGGCGGGCGGTGGCTCCTAGCAGCGCCAGGCTGGCCAGCGCCAAGGCCAGCGTGGCCGGCTCGGGCACGGAACTCCGCGCCTGGAAGTTGATGCTGCCGAAGCCTTCGATGCCCTTGCCGCTGGTGTCGTAGCCGAACGAGGCTTCGCTGGTGTCGGTGAAGCCGGCCAGCATCGAGACTTGCGGCAACACGCTGCCGTCCGACAGGTAGTCGACACCGAGCAGGTTGCCGCCGGCAAACCAGGCCACCGGCGTCGACAGCGGATCCGTGGTCAGCAACGAGTAGCTCTGGCCGTCGAACTGCAGTGAGAACACGTCCAGATCGACACTGCCGTCGTAGCCCGGCAACGGGTCGGCGTATGAGAAGCTGCCGCTGAAGGCACTGTCGTTCAACGGGCCAGAATCGACCGTACCGTCGAAGTTGATCGGCGCCGCCCGCGCAAAAAGGCCGACGCCGGCCAGCAGCGCGGCAGCCATGGCGCAACGAAGTGCGCGTCCCGGGCCATGCTGCGGGTGTTGCAAGAGGTTCATGGTTGGTACTGCCGTCGTCAGAAGATGAAGTTCGCGGCGCTGAGCACGCCACAGGTGTTGCCCTTGAGCAGGATCATGGCCCGCGCCGTGGCCGGGCCGCCGGCATCGGGGTCGATGCTGATCAGCGCGTCGGCGCCGGATGTGGAGCACTTGACGTAGCCCTGGCCGATCGGGTCGGTGCCTGGGATGCCCAGTGCAGGCAGCACCGCCTGCAGCGAGATCAGGTCGTCACCCGGTGTGAAGTCGGTGATCGTCGCACCACCGGCAAACCCGGCGGCAAAGGCGAAGATGTCCTTGCCCGCGCCGCCGGTCAGGCTGCGGCGGCCGGCCGCGCTGACGATGATGTCGTCACCCGCCGTGCCCACCACCGACGCGCTGCCCGTGGCGGCGACGATGGTCTTGTACAAGTTCAGCCCAACCACTACCGGGTCGTGGTCGGACGAGCGATACGGCGTCGGGCTGTAGGGGTCGGCCGGGCAGGGGCCGCCGCAGGTGGTCAGTGGTGCCTTGAACTCCTGGTTGTAGTCGGCCAGTGCGGTTTCGTCAGCATTGATGTGCCAATGCTCGGCGTGCGTCACGCGCGGCGACAGCGTGGCCGTGGTGATGGCGTGGTCGAGTCGGCCTGCGGCGCCGTCGAAAACGTACGAGTACCCGAAGGTGTTGAAGCGCCCAATCTGATCGATGTAGCCGCTGCTGGTCAGGTCGAAGATCGGGTCCTCCTGCGCATAGGCGTTGAAGTCGCCCAGCAGCAGCACGTCGTTGCTGCCCGATGCCGCCTGCATCTGCGCGACGAAGCTGCGCAGCCGCTGCGCCTGCAGCAGTCGCACCGCGTTCCAGCAACCCTGGCCGTCGCCGTTGTCGAAGTTTCCGGCGTAGTCGGCATCGCCTGCCACAGAGCAACTGCTCTTGGACTTGAGGTGGTTGACCATCACCGTCAAGCGCTCGCCGTTGGCCAGCACGAAGGTCTGTGCCAGCGTCGGCCGGTTGTTGACCGGATCGGTGTCGCTCACCGGCGCGGCCAGCGGCGCCAGCCGGGCCGGCTTGTAGATCATCGCCACGCGAATGGCGTCGCTGCCTGTGCCCTGTGCCGGCAACGCGATCGGGGCGTACATGCTGCCGCCCACACGCTGGTTCAGGGCGTTGACCAGGTTCTGCACCGCGACGTTACCGTTGTTCTGAATCTCCATCAGGCCGACCACGTCGGCATCGACCGTGGCCAGGGCCTCGACGATCTTGCTACGCTGGCGCAGGAACTCGGTCAGGTTGTTGGCGCCGCGGCAGTTGCCGGCGCTGACGGAGCCGCCCAGGTTGCAGCCCTGGCCGGTCTGGCCGCCGGCGGTGCTGCCGTCGGCGAAGGTGGTGAAATAGTTCAGCACGTTGAAGCTGGCCACCTTGACATTGCCGCCCAGCGGGTCGGGCGCCGTCGTGCGCCGGTTGGCAATGGCGAAACTGGGCGCCACGGTTGGCTGGATCTTGTAGTCGCCGAAGCCGGTGTTGCTGCTGGTGGCCAGGCCGTAGTCGATCACGCCGGTGATCGACCCCTGCACCACGTCGCCGGCTCGCGGCAGGGCGTTGGCACCCAGGTAGGGCGTGGGGTTCGGGTTTTGCAGGCTGCTGCCGTCGTCCAGGATGATGCGGCGGCGGGCGTTCTCGTCGGCCAGCGCCAACGCCTGCGCGCTGCCGGGGCGGAAGCGGTTGGTCGGCGTCTCCAGCCGGCCGCCCACCGCCAGCGTCAGCTGGCCGTAGCGCCCCTGAAAGAAGTTTTGCTGGATCGAGAACGGACCGGTCACCGTGACCAGCATGCCTTCGTAGTGTTCGAGGTCATCGTTGACCGGCTCGGGCAGCGCCACCACCGTGGGCGTGACGGTGTAGCCCGATCCGACGAACGAGACCGTGGTCACGCTGCTCAACTCGGTCACGGTGTGGGCCAGCGTGTCGGCGTTGCCGGCGGCACCGGTGTTGAACTCGGTCACCGTGCCGATGACCTGCACCAGGTTGCCCACCGCCACCGCGGGGTAGGCGGTGTTGCCGGTGAAGACGAAGATGCCGTCCGACGTGGCGGGGTTGCCGTCGCCGGTGAGGTCCTGCATGAAGAAGCCGTTGTTCGTGATCTTGGTGACCACGCCGCCGGTGATCACCAGCGTGTTCACCAACGGACTTTGCGTGCCGCTGCCCTGAATGGTGTAGATCGCCGCGGCCAGCGGCTGCGGGCCACCGCCACCGCCGCAGGCCGCCACCGCGCTGGCGCTGTTGCGAGGGTTGGGCGCAGCCACGATGAAGTCGGAGCTGTTGACGTTGCTGTCGGTGCAGCCGTTGTCGGCACGTACCACCGCGGTAGTGTTGGTGAGGTTGGCCGCGGGACTGCTGCCTTCGCTGCAATTCGTGGCGCTGCCGAAGCCGACGAAGTCCACGACGGTGCCACCAACGGGGCAGCTGACGCTGAGTGCCGTCGGCGCGTTGACCAGCGCCACCTTGCCGGCCGTCGCGCTCATGGCGATGGTGCCAATGGCGTCGGCCGTGGGCAGGTCGACGCTGCCGCCGGCGCCCTGCGCTTCGCGGACGAGGAAGTAGCCGCCCGCGGCGATCGACCCGGCCAGCGCCGTGCTCTGCCAGGTGCTGCCCGTCGACGAGGCGTACTGCACTGTCCAGCCGACCAGACTGACCGCCGTCGCGCCGGTGTTGTGCAGTTCGATGAAGTCGTTCTTCAGCGCGGCGCTACTGTTGCCACCGCCGCCATAGACCTGGCTGATGACGACCGCGGCGCCGGCCGGCGCGCACAGCGCCGACAAGGCCAGTGACAGGCCCAGAGCTGCGGTCGCAGGCAGGTTGCGCAGGCTGGCGCGATCAAGGGACCAGAATCTCATGGTGGATTCCTCTGGGCAGGCGAGCGATGGGCTCAGTGCGATGGGAAAGTGACACGGCAAGGGCCGTGCTGCGCGAAGGAGCAGCCTACGCAAGCCGATGATTTGCCCTGCGTACTGGGGCTCGACCCTAGCCAAGGCGCATGAAACAACGGTGACACCACCACCGCCGCCTGCGGCCGACTGCAGGCGTCCCCCGCGAATGCAGGGGCGGATCCCTATTTGGGAGCGGAGTGGGCGCCCGGAAGGCAGCAGGCATCCCCTGGATGCAGGCTCCCACGACGCGCAACAATCACGGCCTGGAGAAGCCCCGCCCGCCCGAGTGCCCGTACCCGGCACCTGGGGCGATGCTGATTGCTGGTCTTCGCGCCATGGCCGCCGTGGCACGGCGCCGGCGCGTCATTGCCTGAGCCCCATCACTACATCGTGGTCGAACTCGACTAGCTGGCCAGCCGGTGCCCCGAAATCTGCGGACCATCGAAGGGGCCCAACCAAAGGCCATCCCACTCCTCCAGGAACATGAGCGGAATGCGCTTCGTCTGTCCAGGGGCCCACACGGATTGTTCCTGGTCGACGAGTATCGCAATCGGACCGTGACGCCACCAACTCGGACCGCGACTGTGCCAATACCAGCCCGAAGCCATTGGTCGATCTTCTGTCCAGTGCGCACGATCAGCCAAGACGAGCGACTGTACGCCACGGCGGGTGCTGGAAAGCGGCACCGGACCGCTGCGCAGCAAAGTCAGCTCGCGCAGCAGCAGTTGTAGTGCAGAGAGTTCGCGCTCCATGCGCATTTTGATGTCGAGCAACACATCTTCTTGCACCGGCCGAAACCCCAATAGGGTAGATCGGAGGCAACCTGCCCATTGCCTGACGATGTGTTCGATCACGAGGATGGCATGCCAGTCCCCAGTATCGGGGTCGAACAAATCTTGGACGAGTCGCGAAGCCGGGTAGTCACGAACTCGCGCAGCAGCGCTCGCCAAGCCAGAGAAATCTTGCACCGTGGCGTGGGATGCATGCGAGTACATCATGAACACCCTGCCTCATCCGAGTTAGTGGGGGTTGTCTTTTGGAAACTGTGTGACCGCGTGCAAATGGTCCACAGAAGTATGCGTCGACCTTGAGAGCAATGCCATCGCGGACGCTTTGCCCCCCAACAACGACGCGGCGTCACGATATTGTCATCAATAGCGGGTATCACTTGTCCATCGCCATGCGTGTACACCAGCTTTGACGCGAGAGTTCGGTCTAGGCCGTGGCCCGGAGCATCGATCGCGGCAAGGAGCTACGGCCCGCGCTCATGTCCCGGAGGACGAGCCGGTCTCTGAACTGTCGGACGCCTTCAAGATGCAATGGACATGCACGAGGTCATCAATCGCCAAGGGATCGTTTGCTTCCCCTACACCCGTCACCGTTCCGGGACGACAGCGTCGAGCCGTGGCGAGGTGTCTGCCCTGCGCAGGGCTTCAGCGCGAGACACTGCCGCCTTTGTCGGAGATGCGATCTCTGAAGCGCGGCTACCGGCCGCGCATAGCTGCCACTCCCTTCGGATTGCTCGCCACCAATGATGATGAAACCAGACCCGCGACGGTCATCCGTAGACTGGA